>JAITKN010000050.1 GCA_031278415.1 Oscillospiraceae bacterium | reverse complement strand
GGCGAGGACGGTTACAAAGTCAGGGACAAAAACATTCAGCTGAATTCAAATATTATACGAAAACACGTAATAAATTCTATCAAAACCCGCCTTGACATCCTCGGCGTCAAACGCCCAATTTCTCGCCTGCTTTTCGACAAGCTCCTCGACCCAACCAACATCATCCCCTTCCTCAATCCTAAATAGTTACAAAACTAAATCGGGATGGCTAATGTCAAAAATGTTTGACATTACAAGGCAGATATGTTACAATTCAAAAGGGGGTGATTGTGTGAACAGCTATGAAAAAACGTAACGCTTGAAAGACGCGGACTCCAAACAGATCATCGGCTGTGAAAAGCGACAAATTCGAGCTACCCGGGGGAAAAGTGTTGTTGGGGGATACTGAGGCAATCTCGGTTGATGTAACAGAATGTCTGATTGAGCGTTCTGAAAAACAGCGGCGATGGTACTTTGGGGGGAAAAGCGGGAGAACAAGACGCATTTCCCGGAAACGAATACCGATCGAGTACGAACATGGTCAGAGTTTCACAAAGTCTGCACCGGATACGATAAACTCAACTTCATCATCCTGACGTTCATCCAATTCGCGCACATTGCCATTTGGCTTAATTATTGTCAATAGCACCCGGTTCCCGAGGACATCTATTTTTTACTTAAGGAGGCAAATATGAAATTTTATTGTGACAGATCTGAGCTTTTATCCGCCATCCGTATTGCGGGAAGAGCAGTAGCACAAAAGAGTACGATTCCCCTGTTGGAGGGTCTGCTTTTGCAAGCACAGGGTTCAAAGCTGGTCGTAACCGGATACGACCTCAAAACCGGTATTCGCACCGAAGTTGAGGCGGAAGTCGCCGAACCCGGTATTGTAGTGCTGAACAGTAAACTCTTTACGGAAGTAATCAGTGCCATGCCGGCAGACAGATTGACGGTAATCGGAAAGGATATGAGTATTAAAATATCATGCTTTTCTTCGGAGTTTGAAATATTATCAAGTCCGGCAGAGGATTTTCCGGAATTGCCGTCGATTGATACGGAAGATCAAATACGCGTTCCGCAAGGCATACTGAAGAATATGATTTCTCAAACTGTATTTGCCGTCAGCGATAACGAAAGTAAGCCAATACATACAGGTTCGTTATTCGAGCTTGTGAATGGTGAGTTGTCTGTAGTCAGTGTTGACGGATATCGTTTGGCGTTACGCCGCGAGGATATAGGGGAATTCAACAGGGTAAATGAATTCAAACAGAGCTTTGTAGTCCCGGGCAAAACTCTGTACGAGATTGAGAAAATTTGTCCTGATGATGATGAACTCGCCGCAATTACTGTTGGCAGCCACTATATTTTATTCCGTATGGGTGTTACGGAGGTAATAAGCCGCAGATTGGAAGGCGAGTTTCTTGACTATAATCGGGCGATTCCGAAGGAACAGAAATACGCGCTGTTTGTGGAGCGCAAAGCACTTCTGACGGCAATTGACCGAGTATCGCTGGTTATTGATGATACGCTGAAATCACCGTTGAAGTTGAGTATTGGGGACGGAATAATAAAAATACGAGCTGTGGCGGCGATAGGAAAGGCCTCTGATGAGTGCATAGTCAAAGGCGATGGAGAGAACCTGGAAATCGGGTTCAACAATCGCTATATGCTTGACGCGTTAAAGGCCGCGCCGTCCGATGAACTGAAACTTCTCTTCAATATGTCGGTTAATCCCTGTATTATTGTTTCCGCAGACGATGAGCAGGACAACTTTCTGTATATGATTTTACCAGTAAGACTATCGGCTGTAGACACCGCAGTATAAATTAGGGAGGATAAAGAATGTTGACGGAACAAGCGGAAAAGACGGAAACGCATATTAAGATCTACACAGAATTTATTAAGTTGGATAGTGCGTTAAAATATGCCGGAATAGCGCTTACCGGTAGTGATGCTAAAATTATAATCAATAGAGGGGAAGTTATGGTCAACGGAGAAGTCTGTGTTCAACGCGGAAAGAAGGTTTATCCCGGCGACAAACTCGGTTTTCAAGGCACGGAATTTAAGGTTCAGAGTTGATCGAATGGAATTACAGTCGCTAAAACTTGCGGACTTTCGTAACTATGCTAATGCTGAAGTTAAAAAGTTTGTCTCGGGAATGAATATAATCAGCGGCAAAAATGCTCAAGGAAAGACTAATCTCTTAGAAGCCGTTTATTTTGTCTGCAAAGGGCGCGGGTTTCGCTCGCGCGCGATAAGTGACGCGATCCGGTTTGAAAAATCAAACGCGAGAATTGATGCCTCAATCTGCCAAAAAGGGCATGTTCACAAAATTATGGCGACACTCACGCGGGAGGGTCATAAACAGATTTATATCGATGGTAAAGAGCAGAAAACTTTAATCGGGATTCCCTTTCACGCGGTATTGTTCCGCCCGGAAGATTTGGAACTCGGACGCGGTTCAGCGGCAATACGCCGGAAGTGGCTTGATATACTGATAAGCGCGCTAAGACCAAGATACGCCGACGCTTTGGCTGAACACAGAAAACTCTACGATAGCAAGCTGAAACTCCTTAAAGAAATCCGTGAAACACACCCGTTGATAACCGAACTTGAAGAGTTTGACATTTTGCTTGCCAAAGCGGATGCGATTCTGATACACTATCGCGCCGTGTTCTGCCGCAAAATAACGCCGCTGATCGCCTTACACGCCGCTGAACTTTCCGGAGAGACCTTAACAGCGGAATATCATGCCACGTCCAATCTGCCGCGTCCGGAAGAGCTTAAACCATCCGAAATCTGTGTTAAGCTTCTGGAACGCCAAAGCGAATTACGCGAGGCGGAACTCGCAAGCGGTATGGTGCTTTCAGGCGCGAGGAAAGACAAATTTACGCTTATGCTGAACGGACTCAGTTCGGACTTCTGGTCACAGGGACAGGCGCGGACGGCGGCAATCGCGATGAAACTCGCCGAGCGCGAATTCCTGACCCAAGAAATCGGCGAACACCCGGTACTCCTGCTTGACGATGTACTGAGCGATCTTGATGAGCGGCGACGGTATGCCGTTCTGAACAAAATCAAAGGGGGACAAACGTTTATCTCATGCTGCGAAGCGGATAGTTTGAATATTCAAGATACAAAGAATGGAGATATTATAAAAAGTAATGGAAAATGGAGAGTTGAAAATGGGCAAATCAGAGCTGAATAACGAGTACACAGCCAGTCAAATACAAGTATTAGAGGGCTTGGAAGCTGTCCGTAAACGTCCGGGTATGTACATCGGCACTACGGCAAGCAGAGGACTTCACCATCTTGTCTACGAAATTGTTGACAACAGCATTGACGAAGCACTGGCCGGGTACTGTAAAAATATCAGCGTAGTAATCCGGGAAGACAATATTATCCTTGTACGCGACGACGGACGCGGGATTCCAGTTGGAATTCAAGAGCAAACCGGCAAGAGCGCGTTGGAAGTTGTGTTCACGGTTTTGCATGCCGGCGGTAAATTCGGCGGCGGCGGCTATAAAGTATCGGGAGGTCTGCACGGAGTCGGCGCGAGCGTTGTCAACGCGCTTTCAGAATGGCTTATCGCGAGGGTCAGAATCGGTGATGATGTATGGGAAATGAAATTTGCCGGGGGTGAAATTACTCAGCCGCTTATGAAAGTTGAGCCGGAAACCACAAGCGCGACCGGAAGCGGTACTACGGTTATGTTCAAACCCGACGCAACGATTTTTGATGAAATAGAATTTGATTTCGATACACTACTCACAAGACTGCGCGAACAGGCGTTCCTTAACGCCGGTGTCAGCATTACGCTTACCGATGAGCGGTCCGGCAAGGAGCGTTCCGAGGGAATGCGGTATGACGGCGGTATCAGGGAATTCACCAAATTTATCAACAAGAACAAAACCGCTCTGCACGAAGATGTGCTTTATTTCTCCGAAATCCGCGATACGCGTGAAGCGGAAGTTGCTTTGCAATGGACGGATAACTACAACGAAAACATATACAGCTTTGCGAATAACATTCATACGTCGGAGGGCGGCAGTCACGAAACGGGATTCCGAGCCGCTTTGACACGCGCTCTTAACGAGTATGGACTGCGTTCCAAAATCCTCAAAGAGGACGAAAAGCTTTCCGGCGAGGACTGCCGGGAAGGTCTGGGCGCGATTATCAGCGTTCGCCTGACGGAAGCGCAATTTGAAGGTCAAACGAAAACAAAACTCGGCAACGCGGACATTCGCGCGCTTGTGGAGAATATGTTCTACCGGAAGCTAAGCGACTATCTGGAAGAAAATCCGCGCTCCGCGAAAACAATTATGGACAAGGCAATGGCGGCGAATCGCGCTCGTGAGGCGGCAAGGAAGGCTCGCGATCTGTCACGCAAAAAATCTTCGTCAGAGGGACTGAGTCTGCCCGGCAAACTTACGGACTGCTATGGCAAGAAGCCGGAGTTCAACGAAATATTCATCGTTGAGGGCGATTCGGCGGGCGGTTCCGCGATTGATGGCCGCGACAGTCGCTATCAGGCGATTCTTCCGCTTTGGGGCAAAATGCTTAACGTTGAGAAAGCCCGCGCCGATAAAGTGTTCGGAAATGAAAAGCTCAGCCCCGTAATCCTCGCGCTCGGCGCGGGTATAGGCGAAGAATTTGACGCGGAGCGGCTGCGATATCACAAAATCATTATAATGGCGGACGCTGATGTGGACGGAGCGCATATCCGAACGCTTCTGCTGACTTTTTTCTTCCGTTTTATGCGTCCGTTGGTGGACGGCGGATATATCTATATCGCTCAGCCCCCGCTGTACAAACTCGTGCGCGGTAAGGAAACCCGTTACGCGTTCAGCGATGAGGAGCGTGACCGCATCAGCGCGGAGCTTCGCGGCGGAAACCCTAACGCGAAAATCGAAATCAGCCGCAATAAAGGTTTGGGTGAAATGGACGCGGAGGAACTTTGGGACACCACGATGGATCCCGAAAAGCGCATTTTGCTGAACGTGGAGCTTGACGACGCGGTTACCGCAAACGAAATCTTCACTATTTTGATGGGTGAAAAAGTTGAGCCGCGGCGCGAATTCATTGAGCGTAACGCTAAATACGTCAGTAATCTTGACGTATAAATCCGGCAAACACAATAAAAGGAGCGGCTATGAAAGAAATCAAGTGGCTGTGGGATTTGCTTAAGGGCTATCGTGTTAAGTATTTGTTCAGCTTCGCCATATCGCTTACCACGCCGGTTTTCGCGGTTATAAACCCGTACTTAACCGGACGGATGGTAGACGATGTGTTCACGAGAAACATCACGTCTACTTTGGTGTACTATATTACCCTTATGCTGATTCTCAGATTTACGCGGACGTGTATGGACTACGGCGCTGTCGCGCTTGTGGAAAGCAGTTCGTTGGGAATGTTGTATGAGCTTCGTATGAAGCTCTATCGGCATCTGCAGAAACAGGATATGAACTTCTTCGGATCTGTAAGCGGCGGTGACCTGATGACGATTCTGACCAGCGATGTTGATATGGTGCGGCATAATCTTGTGTTCGTGTTCCGTCAGATATTCAGCAGCGCGTTATTGTACTTGATCGCGGCAGGGTATTATTTCAGCGTAAACCGGAAGTTCGCGCTGTGTATGATCGCGGTTACGCCGTTCATATTCTTGGCGTCGCTTATCTACCGTAATAAAATCAAAGGGATTTATAAGGAACTCCGCCGTCGGCTCAGTAAACTGAACAGCGATGCCCGCGAAAATATCGAAGGGAACCGCGTCGTCAAAGCCTTTGCCAACGAAACGCTGGAAATTGATAAATTTGACGAAAAGAGCAAGGATTTCCGCGACCAAAATCTGTACGCCCAAAAAGTTTGGTTGAAATACTTTCCCATAATCAATGGATTAACGCAGTCAAACGCGGTGGTTACCATTCTGATCGGAGGGCTGTTTCTGATAAGCGGTGAAATTACGCCGGGCAATTTGATAAGTTTTACGTCACTCAGTTGGGCGGTTACCGCGCCGTTCCAAATGCTCGGGCAGTTGTTCAACGACTTACAACGCTTCTTCGCTTCCGCCGGTAAGATTATCAGCGTACTTGACGCGGAACCGAAAGTCAAGAACACCGGAAGTTACAGTCCGCCCGCGTCAGATTTTCGCGGCGAGGTGGAGTTTCGGAATGTAAGTTTTTCGTTCGATTCCAACAAAGTGCTGGATAATATCAGCTTCACCATTCCGGCAGGTACAACTTGTGCGCTTATGGGAGAAACCGGCTCCGGCAAGACACTTATAGCCGATCTGCTTTCCCGATTCTACGACCCGGACGAGGGACAGGTGCTGGTAGACGGAACGGATGTCCGCGACTGGGATTTGAACGCGCTGCGAAGCCATATGGGAATCACAACGCAGGAAGTCTTTTTGTTCAGTGATACGGTAGACAGCAACATAGCCTACGGCGACTATGATATGTCGGCTGACGAGGTTCAATACTTTGCCAACGTTGCCGCCGCTCGATTTATCAACGAGATGCCGGATGGGTACGCTACCATTGTCGGGGAGCGCGGCGTCGGCTTGTCGGGCGGTCAAAAGCAGCGCATTGCTCTTGCCAGAGCGCTTGCGGTCAAACCGGGTATTTTGCTGCTTGATGACACGACCAGCGCGGTTGATATGGAAACGGAGAAATACATTCAACAGCGGCTAAAACAGCTTGATTTCCATTGCAGTAAAATGATTATCGCTCAACGTATATCCAGCGTCAAAGACGCAGACCAAATTCTGATGCTTGAAGACGGCAGTATCAGCGAATCCGGCAGCCATAGCGAGCTGTTAGCGCGGCGCGGAATCTATTACAACCTTTGGAAAATCCAGGCGGGCGAGGAACTTATCGCCTGAGCGCGTTTGAGGTCTATACGTCTATTTTGAACTGAGCGGTGAACCTTTTACCGGCGGCAGGCAAATTAGCCGCGCGGTAGCCTGACGGGCTTTCTATGCCGCTGTCCGAGAGAGGAAGCACGGCGGCAAGTTCCGTTTTCGCGCGTAAAGACATCACCTGAACGCCCTGAGTATCTCGTGAGAACTTAGGCGACAGTTGCGCGGTACTGAACACAAGCGCTCTGCCGGCGGTGTCGAACGCGGCAAGCTCAACATCTTCTTTGAAGCAAATAAGCGCGCGAAGCGGCGATTTGTCGTTGTACGCCGCGAGCAGCTTCTTTCGATTAGTTTTGGTTGCGTAGGATTCCAGCGGAACACGCGCCGCCTTTCCGTTCGCAAAGGCGAAAAGAGAACTCTCGGTATAATCTATTGTTGCAATCAGAGAGATAAAATTTTCTCCGTCATCAAAGCCGAGCTTAGCGGGCAAGTAATCGCCGAGAACGGAAGCTCTGCTGTCAGCGAAATCACTTACTTTTGCCTTGTATGCCTTGTGATTATCTGTGAAGACGATAATATCGGCGAGATTGGAGGTCTCAATACGCAAAAGTTCCGAGTCGTCTTCCTTGTATTTTTGCTCTCCGGACATACGCAAAGACATCGGCGTAATCTTCTTGAAGTAGCCGTGCTTGGAAACAAACAGAGTAACCGGGTAATCCTCCGATAGGTCTTCCTCAGGCGCGGCGTCGTTCTCATCTGCGTTGCTGACGATCTCTGTGCGGCGAGGGGTTCCGAACTTTTTGGAAATCGCGGTAAGTTCGTTAACTATGATGTTTACAATTCGGCTTTTGTTGGAAACGATATCGGCAAGGTCGGTAATTTCAGCTTCGAGCGAGCTGATTTCCTTAGTGCGTTTGAGGATATATTCGCGGTTAATGTTACGCAAACGGATTTCGGCGACATATTCCGCTTGCGTTTCGTCAATTCCGAAACCGATCATCAGATTGGGAACGACCTCGTCCTCGCGCTCGGTCTCGCGTATAATCGCGATAGCCTTGTCGATATCAAGAAGGATTTTGCCTAAGCCTTTCAGCAGATGTAATTTTTCCCGCTTTTTAGTCAGATCAGAAAAGACGCGTCGGCGAACGGTCTCGGTGCGCCACGCTGTCCACTCGTCCAAGATTTCTCCGACACCGAGGACTTTTGGTGAACCGGCAATAAGAATATTGAAATTACAGCTGAAACTGTCACGAAGCGGAGTGAGCTTCATCAATCGGCGCATAACTTTGTCGGGATCCGCTCCGCGTTTAAGCTCAATAGCGATTTTAAGACCTTTAAGGTCACTTTCATCGCGAGCGTCGGAAATGTCTTTTACCTTGCTGTCTTTATAAAGCTCTCGGATTCGGTCGATAATTTGCTCTACGGTGGCGGAATAAGGGATTTCATAGACCTCGACCAGATTTTGCTCTTTAACGAAGCGCCATTTAGCCTGAACTTTGAAACTGCCGCGCCCGGTTTCATAAATTTTACTGAGCGCGTCGCGGTCGTAAAGCAACTCTCCGCCGGTAGGGAAATCGGGAGCCGGAAGCACAGACAGCAAATCGGTATTAGGGTTTTTAATACGCGCGATAGCAGCGGAGCAGACTTCCTGAAGGTTAAATCCGCAGATATTGGTTGCCATTCCTACGGCAATACCCATATTAGCGGAGACCAGTACATTTGGGAACGCGGACGGCAGCAATACGGGTTCTTTCATAGTGCCGTCATAATTGTCGCTGAAATCCACCGCGTCCTTGTCAATATCGCCGAACAGCTCTTCACAAATTTTGGATAGTTTTGCCTCAGTATAGCGGCTGGCGGCGTATTGAGTATCGCGGAAATAGACCTTGCTGAAATTTCCCTTACTGTCCACAAAGGGAGCAAGAAGCGCCTCATTTCCGGTGGAGAGCCGCACCATAGTTTCATAAATAGGGCCGTCGCCGTGAGGATTCAGGCGCATAGTCTGTCCGACTATATTAGCTGACTTAGTGCGGGATCCGCTTATCAGCCCCATTTTATACATCGTGTACAGAAGTTTACGCTGAGAGGGTTTGAAGCCGTCGATTTCCGGAATTGCCCGGCTGACAATTACGCTCATTGCGTAAGGCATATAGTTAAGTTCCAGCGTTTCGGTAATCGGCTGTTCTCTGATGATCGCGGGTTCGAGTGATTTACCCGGCGGTGAGTTTTTCTTAGGCATAGAGTGTTCCTTTGCTTTTACTACCCTGTCATTACAGCGCAAACTGCTGTTGTTAGTGAATACGTCTCTTTCAAACTTGTCAAGCGTCATTTTGCCCGGACTGTATGTATCTGCGTGAGCAGAAACCATCCGGGCAAACACAACAACACTATGCCCGCAAATCCCATTAAGACCTTGCGAGTTTACGCTGTCTGCGCATCCGCTGCATATGGTGACCCGTAGGAGAATCGAACTCCTGTTTGCGGCGTGAGAGGCCGCCGTCTTAGCCGCTTGACCAACGGGCCATACCTGACCAAAAGAGAATCGTAGTGCTCAACTCAACACAATAAAGCACTCTCACGTACTGATTCAAACTCCACGTTCCTCATTCTAACAGATCACAATCGGAATGTCAAGCGTTTTTTTCGCGGGAGTGGCAAGAAAAAGTTCACAAATTCACGCAAATATCATCTTGACAAATCAAATCCTTTCTGATATAGTGGGGGAGAATTAAAGAGGCGTTAAGAACTAAACAGCGTTACAGGTCCTTTAATTGCCGGTTATGACCTCAACCGATATTTGCGTCTCGGCACAAAATGTGCTTGAAATGTGAATATTGATGTGATATACTGATAATAGTTTACGATGACCGCTCGGGCAGTGGGTTCCGGCGGCGTTTATTATGAGCTTTTTATACATTCAAACATAAAAACAATTTTCAAATTGAAAGGACAAATAAAAATTAATATGGCAGACAAGTTAAAGATAGTCGCGTTTGGCGGCTTAAATGAGATTGGGAAAAACATCACGGCGTATGAGTTCAAGAATGATATAATCATTGTGGACTGCGGTATGGGTTTTCCCGATGAGGATTTATACGGGGTAGATGTTGTTGTACCTAATGTAGCCTACCTCGCTAAAAACCGCGAGAAAATCAGAGGCATTTTCCTAACGCACGGACACGAAGACCACATCGGCGCGATTCCATACGTACTGAAAGATATCACCGCTCCGATTTTCGCGACGCCTATGACGCTCGGGTTGGTGAAGCTCAAACTGGAGGAGCATCGCCTGATGGACATCGCTCAGTTTGTTGAAATTGAGGCGGGTAAGACTTATAAAGCCGGATGCTTCATCATTGAGCCGATTCACATCAACCACAGCATTGCCGGTTCCGTGAGTTTCTCTATCACCACCCCGTTTGGCGTGGTGATTCAGACCGGCGACTTCAAAATTGATCCGACGCCTATAAACGACGATATGACGGATCTGACGCGGTTCGGCGAGCTTGGCAAAAAGGGCGTCCTTGCGCTGCTTAGTGACAGCACCAATGTCGAGCGCACGGGCTTTTCGTCCTCGGAGCGCCGGGTCGGTGTGCGGTTTGACAGCCTTTTTGACGGTTGCAAAGAACGCATAATCATCACGACATTCGCGTCTAATGTACACCGCGTCCAGCAGATAATGGATATCGCCGCGCGTTACGGACGCAAGGTTGCCGTTACCGGACGCAGTATGGAAAATATGATCAAGGTTGCGGTTCAGCTCGGTTATATGAATGTCCCTCCGGACACCTTGGTTGATATCGCTGCCGTTAAAAATCTGCCGAAGGACAAAATCGTAATCATCACTACCGGCAGCCAGGGCGAGACTATGTCCGCGCTCTATCGTATGGCGTTCAGCGGACACAAGTACATTGAGATTCAGCCGGGCGACCACGTTGTTATGAGCGCGAGCGCGGTTCCGGGCAATGAAACCACGGTAAGCAAAATCGTTAACGAGCTTTTCCGCAAGGGCGCGGAGGTTATGTACCGCGCGGTTGACGAGCTTCACGTCTCCGGTCACGGATTTCAGGATGAGCTTAAGATTATCCTCGCGCTTACTAAGCCTAAATTCTTTATTCCCGTTCACGGTGAGCACCGCCATCTGAAAATGCACGCGGAAATAGCCAAGACTATGGGTATTCCGGCCGCCAACGTCATCATATCCGAAGTGGGTCGTGTCATTGAGCTTTCCCGCAAGGACATTTGCCTTAACGGAATAGTGCAAAGCGGGCGCACTTTTGTTGACGGAACCGGGATCGGCGATGTCGGCAGCATTGTACTTCGCGATCGCAAGCATCTGGCTACGGACGGTATGCTCGTAATCGTTGCCGGAATCAGCTTGGAAGACGGAAGTGTCGTTTCGGGCCCGGATATAATCACTCGCGGCTTTGTGTACGTCAAGGAGAACACAACGCTGATTGACGAGATTCGCGCTGTGGCGTTGGAGTCGCTTAATCAATGTAACACGCGCAATATAAGCGACTTTACCACAATCAAGAGCGCGGTTAAAGGCGCGGTATCTCAGTATCTTTACAAAATCACCAAACATAATCCGATGATACTGCCGGTTATTTTAGAGGTGTAGGGGAAGGGCGATGAGGCGAGATAAAACTAACTACTATTTGGATATTGCGGACTCTGTTCTCGTGCGCTCTACGTGTCTGCGCCGCAAATACGGAGCGATTATCGTCAAGAACGACGAAATAGTCTCTACCGGCTATAACGGCGCTCCGCGCGGACGAAAAAACTGCGACGATCTGAAATACTGCCTTCGCGACGCGAAAGGGATCCCGTCCGGTCAGCAGTATGAGCTTTGCCGCAGCGTTCACGCGGAGGCGAACAGCATTATCAGCGCGCCCCGAACCGATATGCTCGGCGCAACGCTGTACCTTGTCGGGCGCGACGCTAAAACCGGAGCCCTGCTTGACGCCGCTCCGTGCAGTATGTGCGCGCGCCTCATTATCAATGCGGGAATCGACAAAATCGTGCAAAAGCAAGCAAGCGGAGAGTACACTACGGTTAGCGTACACGATTTAATTTATGACGACGATACAATCCATTGAACCGCGCAGTCCGGCAATGAAAGCGGGCATTAAATCCGGCGAAACGCTTATAGCCATAAACGGGCATATTATTGAGGACGTATTGGACTACCGATTTTACAGCGCGGACGACATATTGACGGTAGAAACCCACACTCCCGATCAAACGGTTAGACTTTACCGCATCGCGAATCCGAACTACTATCCGATAGGACTTACATTCAAAAACGCCCTGATGGATAGTGCTAAAAGCTGCTCAAACAGGTGCGTATTCTGCTTTGTTGACCAGCTTCCGGACGGATTAAGGCAAACGCTTTACTTTAAAGACGACGACGCTCGGCTGAGTTTTCTGCAAGGCAATTATATCACACTGACCAATCTGTCCGAACGCGAACTTGATCGCGTTATCGCGCTGAAAATCAGCCCCATTCACGTGTCGGTGCATACGACTAATCCGGATTTGCGTGTCCGAATGATGGGGAACATACGCGCCGCGGAACTTATGCCGCGCTTGCGGCGGCTGTGCGATTCGGGCATTGAGGTACACTGTCAGATTGTGGTATGCCCCGGCATTAACGACGGAACGGAGCTTGAGCGCACACTGCTTGAGATCCCCGATAACTGCGCAAGTATCTCCGTCGTGCCGGTAGGCTTGACCAAGCACCGCGCCGGACTGACGCCGCTCACACCGGTGGGAAAGCTCGAAGCGGTCGATATAATCAACGCGGTAGAGCGCGTCGGGCGCAAAAACGCTTACATTGCGGATGAACTGTTCCTGAAAGCGGAACGCGAACTGCCCGGCGTTGACTACTATGACGATTTCCCGCAATTTGAAAATGGCGTGGGAATGCTCGCGCTGTTTGAGGATGAGTTCAGCAAAACAATTAAGCGGCACAAGAAAACCCGCTTTACCCCGTTCAGCGTCGCCTCGGGCGCCGCCGCCGCGCCGATGCTCGAGCGCTTACTGGGCGAATACGGCAATGTATACGCTGTTCAAAATGACAAGTTCGGACACAGCGTAGATGTTGCCGGACTTGTTACCGGCGGAGATTTAATTGCTCAACTGCGCGGCAAGAAGTTGGAACAGCGGCTGTATATCCCGAACGTAATGCTTCGCGGCGGAGACGATGTATTCCTTGATGATGTGAGCATTGGCGATGTAACTCGAGCGCTTAACGTGGAAGTTGTTGTTTGCGAAAATGACGGCGCGGCTTTTGCGGAAAGGATATTTGATCTATGAACGGCAAACCCATTGCGGCTATCGTCGGACGCCCTAACGTCGGCAAATCAGCGCTTTTCAACAAGCTCGCGGGGCGGCGGTTGTCAATCGTTGAGGATACTCCCGGTGTGACGCGTGACCGCATCTATGCGGATTGCGAATGGAACGGCAGGGAATTCCGCATAGCGGACACCGGCGGCATTGAGCCTAAAACCGCGGACGCGATAATCAAATTTACTCGCGATCAAGCTCAAATCGCGATTGACCTCGCGGAAGTAATTATACTTGTTTGCGACGTCAATACCGGCGTTACGGCGGCGGACAAGGACATAGCCGACTATTTACTGCGCTCGAAGAAACCCGTTTTGCTGGCGGTTAATAAAGCCGACAGAACAGGTTACGTAAACCCGGATTTGTTTGATTTCTATACGCTTGGGCTGGGCGAACCCATCGCTGTCAGTGCCTTACACGGTCATGGTACAGGTGATTTGCTCGATGGCATTGTAAAGAATTTGTCCGGACCGCTTGACAATTCCGATGAAGATGGTATAATAAAAGTAGCTGTGATTGGCAAACCGAACGCCGGCAAAAGCTCGCTGGTCAATCGCATACTCGGTGAAAGCCGCGTAATCGTAAGCGACATTGCCGGAACCACCCGCGACGCGGTAGACGCGGAATTCAGCAACGCTCTCGGTCACTACGTCTTCATTGATACGGCGGGACTGCGCCGAAAAAGCAAAGTTGACGAGCGCATTGAGCATTACAGCGTACTACGCGCCCAACACGCGATAGAACGCGCCGACGTTTGCCTGATTATGATTGACGCGCTTGACGGCTTAACGGAGCAGGACACGAAGGTCGCGGGATTGGCTCACGAAGGCGGCAAGGCGAGTATAATCACGGTAAACAAGTGGGATTTGGTCAGCGGCGGAAACGGCGTAGGTAAGGAGTACATACCGGACTTTATGACTTATGCCCCGTCCGTAACGATTTCCGCCGCGACAGGGCTGAGGGTTGAAAAGCTGTTTGAACTTATCAACTATGTCTACGGACAAAGCGTTACGCGAATCACTACGGGGCTTCTGAACAACGTACTCGCGGACGCGGTTCAGCGCGTGCAGCCTCCGACAGACAAGGGCAAACGGCTCAAGTTGTATTATATGACGCAGGTTGGAATTCAGCCGCCGCACTTCGTAGTATTTTGCAACGACAAAGAGTTGTTTCATTTTTCATATCGGCGGTATTTGGAAAATCAAATCCGCGCGACATTCGGATTAGAGGGAACGCCTATAAAGATGACCGTAAGAAACAGAGTGGAGGATTAACGATATGCTTGTATTTTCATTAGTGATAGTAGCGGCGGCCGCTTATTTGCTGGGCGCGGTGAACGGCGCGATTATCCTTTCCCAAACGCTTTACAAGCAGGATATACGTCAGCTTGGCAGCGGCAACGCCGGCTTAACCAATATGTACCGCGTATTCGGGTTAAGCGGGGCGGTTGGTACGTTCGTGATTGACACGCTTAAGACGGCGGCGGCGATTATTTTGGCGCACTATTGGGTCGGAGCGCAGATTGAGAATCTTATCGGGACCGACGGGTATGTAATCGCTCGATTCTTTGCCGGATTCTTTGCGATGATAGGACACGTAATGCCCATATGGTATAAGTTCCGCGGCGGCAAGGGCGTTCTTGTATGCGGAATTACAGCGTTTATGATACAGCCGCTTGTCGGCGCGTTGGCGTGGATTGTGTTTATACTTGTGGTCGCCGCCTCGCGCTATGTTTCGCTCGGGTCAGTCATTGCGGGAATAATAGCCTTTCCGCTTTGGACGTATATATTTATACACAATCAGACCGCGACAATACTTGCGATAGCTTGCGGAATCTTGATTGTGTGTATGCACATTCCGAACATTAACAGGATTATCCACGGGAAAGAAGCTAAATTCGGCGCCAAGAAGTGAGGTAGCATTAATGAAGATAAGCGTGATCGGCAGCGGAGCATGGGGAACGGCGCTTGCCGCCTTGCTTGCGAAGAACGGACACGCCGCCGTGTTGAGGTTTTTGTCCAAGCCTCACGCTGACGTAATTGACAGCTCGGGCGCGTCGCGATACTTGCCGGGCGTTGCTCTGCCGGAGCGGCTCAGGCTAATCGACTCCCTTGACGGCATTGAGGACGATGAGATCATAGTCATTGCCTGTCCGTCTATCAGTTTGCGCGGCAACGCGGAATTGCTGCGCGGCAAAATTCGCGGCGACGCGATAATCGTTTCAGCCTCTAAGGGCATTGAACGCGCAACCGGAAGCCGATTATCGGAGGTTCTGAGCGCCGTTCTCGGCGACTCAGGGAGAATCGCGGTACTCAGCGGACCTTCGCACGCGGAGGAAGTAGCCCGCGGTATTCCCACCGGCTGCGTGGCGGCGGCGCGAAGCGGCGTTACGGCTCGGATCGTGCAAGACGCCTTTATGTCTTCGGAGTTTAGGGTATATACCTCTGACGACGTTATCGGCGTTGAACTGAGCGGCGCGGTTAAGAACATAATGGCGATCGCGGTGGGTATCAGCGACGGACTGGGCTACGGCGATAACACCAAGGCGATGCTGATGACACGCGGACTGCGCGAAATATCGCGGCTGGGCGAGGACATGGGCGGACGGTGCGAAACCTTTTCCGGATTGGCGGGCGTCGGTGACCTGATTGTTACGTGTACGTCCGCGCACAGCCGGAACCGACGCGCCGGTCTGAACATAGGCGCGGGAATGAGCGTTGACAACGCTATGGCGGAGGTCGGCGCGGTTGTGGAGGGCTATTATGCCGCCGAAGCTGTTTTCAAGCTCGCATATAACCGCGATGTCGAAACCCCTATCACCAACGCGTTATACGGGATACTCTACGATAACTTTGACCCGCGAGAGGCTACGATCTCACTAATGGGACGAGATAAAAAGAGCGAAATATAACGCCCAAAAGCGAAATACGTCAAAATGACGGTCAAATTACGGAGATCACAGATCGGTAAATATAACCAATAAGATTGACCTTGCGGGCGAATATTATAAAACATTACACAAAACTTACAAATACCTCAAAAAAGCGTAAATTCCCTATTGACAACCGAGCGGCAACGTGGTATAGTAGGTTGCGTAAAACGAGACACGATACGAAATCGGCGCGCCGATTTCGTATCGAGGGGGTACCCCCTCGCAAGGTTCGGTTACCGCAAATGAATATGCTTCTTCAACGCGCCGAGTTTTACCGCGAGGCGCAGCACGAAATGGGGTGAGATTCCCCAACGAGAAGGTCACTGTGATACCGCCGTCAGGGCGGGTAAGTCAGGAGTGGTGAAGGGGTTCCCGGCTTTCCGGTTCTGAGCTCGGGTGTGTTAAGAGACACATACACGCTCAGATCCGAAAAACGGTTTGAGCGCGTTTCCTTTTGCCGCGCGCTCAGCGGTAACGGCACGGGCGAATACTGCAAGCAAAGGAGGTATGAATACTGCAAGCAAAGGAGGTACGCGAGACTGCGCGGGCGTAAGGAAACCGTTCCCGTATGCCGGGCAACGCGCAAAGTGAACGGAAGGAACAAAAACATATGAAAGAAGGAGTTGGTTAAATGATAACCGGCAAAAAAAGCTTAGTGAGCATGTTGCTCATAGTCGCAATGTGCTTGGCACTGCTTACCGCTTGCGGAGTGGGCGCCGACACAACCCCGAAACCCAACGCCACCAACGACCCGAATATGACCGCGTATGACGGTAAGTACGCAGTTGACGTTGACACGTCAGATCTTCCGGCAACCGGAGAATTGCAAGTCGTTCCGGCAGAGCCAGCGCCCGACTATACCCCAACCTATTTCGACAGCAAACCGGACGCGGAGGCAGTAGAGTGGGAACTGGTCACAGCAATGGACGTTACCATTCCATCGCCGTTACCCTCTCCTACGGGGAAAGAGATCGCTCGGGATCAATATTACAGCCAATTGGCAATCACCGTTCCGGCGGGGTCAGATGTGGGTCCCGCGAGCTTCCTCGCAACGAATCCGAACGCCGGCAGCGGAGGGTACCCGAGTACAAATATCACGCTTGTGGCGACGGATAGAACTAATCCGGACAAGGCAAACACGACCGTCGAGAATATTGTGTACCAAATCTTTGAGCCGAACGCGTCCGGCGTTACCATTCTGCACAGCGGCACGCTTCCGACAGTTACGGCGGCGGATAATCATGATAGCCGCTCTTACGTTACCGTATTGGATGGTATGGGACAATCTAAAACGGCAGGCATAGTTAACAATTACGCCGTTGCCGCCGGGTATCTGTCCTCTATTACCGTCAACGGCAATACCTATACCGCAAGCGGGAATGACGGATGGCAGTACAGGGTATATAATTTATCCAATGGCACATACACCGTAGACTCAACAAACTCCACAATATTTGGAGCGGGGGATTACAAGATGTCCGACAATCAGCTTGTGCAATGGCGTTACGGCGGATACGGCACGGTTACTTTCCCGACAAGTTTCCCCGACCCCGGCATTTTCTAAACGCGGTTAATTAACGCTGATCCTAGGCGGTTTTCGGCAGCGGGAAACGCACAGTCTATCGCGCTAGGCGTTGGGGCAGACCGCCCTGCCCCAACGCCTGATTTTATGAAAGGCAAATTAACACAATGACACACACCACAAAAAAAACAATGGGCAAAATTATTGCCTGTCTGTTGATCCTTGTTTTCTGTCTTGCGCTGTTTACTTCCGCGTTTGCCGAGGGGGACGACGCTCCCGCGCCGCTTGATGACAACGCGGAAATTATAACCGCTGACAGCGAGGAAAACCATAGCGAAAACGCAGAGGAAAATCAAGAACAGCAGAACAGCGCCGGAGAAGAAACGCCGGACATGATTGATGATGAATCTGTACCGAACGACCAAGAAGCCGATGAAGAACCGGAGCCGGGCGGTGCCGAAGATATGGAGCTTGAAGAACTTTCAGAAGAACCTTCACCGGACGAAAGTTCAGGCACTTCAAGCAATACAGTTATAGTTACAATCCGCTTTCCCGTAGGTACCGCTGGAATCAAAGGGGGAAACGGATTTTTTGAATCTAATTCCGTTGCGGAAAACTTAGATGATTTGCCGCATCCCAATGGTCTTGTAATAACAGACGCTGTCGGCGAACAAGTTTTTTTTTAGTCACCGATGTATCGGATTCCGATTGGGATGGCAACACAACACACGAGGATACAGTTATAGCGGAAAATAAAGAGGACACGCAAACGAAGTCACATTATATCGTTTCCTTTCAAGGCGAAATAGGGGCAAGCTATCATTTTCAGGTCTTTCGGGTTGATACAGGTAGTGATAACAAACCTACGGAAGAGCTTATTGCGACGGATTTTCTGGATATAACAGCGGAAATACACGATTACGCGTTTCGCTCGATGGATATAAGGGCGCAAAAACCGTCCAATCAAGGCGAGGTTAATTATGAGGCGGAAATGACGCTGACGAATGAATATCTTGAAGTAATTCCGGCGGTGGCGTCCTATGCCGGTACCGGCAGCTACATACAAAATACTTATTTATTTTTGACAAGTCATAATTATGATTTGCAGGTTGTGTCAACTAACCCTCAATATAATGTAATAGAGTTACCTATCCGACCCAATGATGCAATAATCACAGCTGGTGGTACAGCTCAGGGAAGCTGTTTTATGTACTACTTTGCTACTTATAGGGGCTATTATCATATGAGCTTTAGTGGGCTGTATACTACGACCACTAACAAAACCCAGCCGCTTACCCACACTATTAATTCTGAACAGACGATTAAAGTCACCAAGGGCGTGGATATAGGCGTATACCGCAAGGTAGGCAGACACTTTACCCCATTTATGAAGTATC
>JAITKN010000039.1 GCA_031278415.1 Oscillospiraceae bacterium | reverse complement strand
CTACGCGGACGCGAGCGCGGGTTCGGGCAAGCCCGTGATCGTTACGGGATGGAGCCTGGGCGGCGCGGACGCGGGGAATTACGCCCTGACCGGCGCCCTTCCGACCGGCATAACCGGCGTCATATCGTCCGCCGGCACAGATGAAGGAAACGGCGGCGGAGGCGGTGGCGGCGGTGGCGGCGGTGGCGGCGGTGGTGGAGCCGAGCCAAGCCCGAGTCCGAGCGCGTCGCCCGAACCTGCGCCTGAACCTGCGCCGGATGAGCAAACGAACCCATACAGCGACGTTCACGAGAGCGATTGGTTCTACGCCGACGTCCTCGCCGTGACCTTCGTGGGCTTGATGAAGGGCAAGGGCAGCACGACTACATTCGCGCCGAGCGACGCGACTACTCGAGCCGAGTGGGTGACAATTCTGGCGCGGCTGAGCGCGGACGCTTCCGCGAACGCCGTCACCGAGCCGTGGTATCAGGCGGTGTGGGACTGGGGCATCGCCGAAGGCATCACCGACGGCACGAACCCGACTTTCCCGATCACGCGTGAGCAGCTTGTGACGATCCTGTGGCGATTGAACGGATCTCCGACGTCGAACGCCGACGCCCTGAACGCGTTCGCCGACGCTTCGAGCGTGTCCGACTGGGCGCGAGACGCGGTCGCGTGGGCGATCGAGCGCGGCATACTGCAAGGCGACGCGAACGGACTTCGCCCGGGCGACAACGTCAAACGCAGCGAGGTCGCGGCGATCCTTCGGCGGTACATCGAGGGCTAACGCGAACGCGACAGAACGCGACAGAACGCGACGGATCGCGTAAATCAGCGGTAGTGGGCTAAATGTGTTGATGATGGCTACGGAACACTTGTGTTTATTGGACCCGCAGATTGCCATCAACACTTTTAGCCCACTCCCCGAAAATTATCTCTTGACTTATTTGATATGATGTGCTATTATGTCGCAAAGGGAAAGTTTACAAACCTGGAGGGACAAATGGCGTCCGCGCGACCATCGCGGTGTTCGGGCGCAGTATGATTTATGCAACGCAATAAATATGACATTGATGAAACCTTAGAAAGCCCGTTCAGTCTGAAACATCTAAAGCGCAGCTTCATATACATAAAGCGTCATGGGAAAAAGCTTCTGAGTGCGTTGGCGGCAAGTATGCTTGCCAGCGTACTGCAGCTTAGTGTTCCGCAAATGCTTCAGTACGCGGTTGATGAAGTTGTGCCGGCAAAAGATTACAGGACATTGATTCTGCTTACACTCGGAACGGCGGCGGCGATTATCGCCGGCTTATTTTTGCTGCGGTATCGTATGTGGATGACGACTAAGGTGGGTCAGGATATTATATATGAAATTCGCGGCGATTTGTTCAGCCATATGCAGAAGCTGCCGTTTACATATTACGATAATCGTCCGCACGGTAAGATTCTTATCCGCGTAGTGCAGTATGTTAACAGCGTCAGCAATATGCTTTCAAACGGTGTGATAGATTTCTTCCTTGAGTTTTTGAATCTGCTGCTGATAATAGTGTTTATGCTTGTTACAAGTCCGAGCCTTACATTGGTTGTGGTCGCCGGTCTGCCGATATTCTTTGTGATAATGTTTTCGATTAAGCCGGCGCAGCGCAGAGCGTGGCAGCGCGTCAGCAATAAGAACAGTAATCTAAACAGTTACGCGCAAGAGTCTATTAACGGAATGCGTATTACGCAAATTTTCGCGCGTGAGAAGAAAAATGAGGAAATTTTCGGTCGGCTCGCGATGCTT
The DNA here is from genome assembly GCA_031278415.1 of Oscillospiraceae bacterium. Classification (GTDB taxonomy): domain Bacteria; phylum Bacillota; class Clostridia; order Oscillospirales; family Oscillospiraceae; genus JAISJH01. Next base: position 8,086 of record JAITKN010000039.1, on the reverse strand, counting down.
GCCCGTAAGGCTCATTTCAAGGCGGGGCTTATCGCAAATCTTGTTAATCCGGCAGTAGAGAATATCTCCCAACTGATTTTCAGCGCAATGTACCTTGTAGGGGTTTTGTGGAATCCCGGGATGGCATCGTTTGGTACTCTGTTGGCTATGGGGAGTTACTCGTGGCAATTTTGGCAGCCCATTAACCGTCTGTCGCAAATCTACAATGAGTTTATGAATACGATAGCGTATCTTGAACGCATATTTGAGACGATGGACGAAAAGGTGCTGATAGATGACGCGGCGAACGCTTATGATATTCCGCAGATTAAAGGTGAGGTTAAATTTGAGGACGTCACGTTCGGATATGATAGTAAAACGCAAGTGCTTAAAAACCTCAGCTTTACGATTAACGCCGGCGAGAGCGTTGCGCTTGTCGGACCCACAGGAGCGGGGAAGACGACAATAGTTAATCTGTTGTCGCGGTTTTACGATGTTACCGGCGGTCGAATCACCATTGACGGACACGACATTCGTGACGTCAAGCTTCACAGCTTGCGAGATCAGATGGGGATAATGCTGCAAGACAGCTTCATCTTCAGCGGTACAATCGCGGACAATATTCGATATGGCAAGCTTACCGCGTCACAAGAAGAGATTCAAACGGCATGCGCGGTAGTTAAGGCGGACGAGTTCATAGCCAAAACGGAACACAGATATGATACCGAGGTTAAGGAACACGGCGGAAATCTTTCACAAGGGCAAAAGCAGCTTATCGCCTTTGCGCGAACGATTATCAGCGACCCGCGCATTCTTGTCCTGGATGAGGCAACCTCGGCAATCGACACTAAGACGGAGGCGTATGTTCAAGCCGGAATTAAGTATCTGCTCGGAGGCAGAACCTCATTTATAATCGCGCACCGACTAAGCACAATTCGGGAGTGCGACCGGATAATGTACATCAAGGACGGAGGCATTTCCGAGCAAGGAACACATACGGATTTAATGTCGCTGAAGGGCGATTACTACAAGCTGTATACATCGCAGCTTCAAGATTTATAACGGAGGATTTACAATGACAATGACACCCGATATCATTTTTGACCTGGGGAAATGGCGTCTGACATTTGATTTCCCGCGCGAATTCGAAATGTTCGGACAGACGCTTTATTGGTATGGGTCGATAGTCTCGTTCGGATTTTTTCTTGCCATGCTTTACGCGTATCTACGCAGAAAGCGATTCGGAATACGCGATGAGAGTGTTACGGATATGGCACTATTCGCGGTGCCGTTCGCGATAATCGGGGCAAGAGCGTACTATATGCTGTTCAGCGGTGAGAACTGGACATTGTGGGATGCCGTAGAGATTTGGAATGGCGGTCTGGCGGTCTACGGCGGCGTGATAGGCGGGTTTGTCGGAACGCTGTTGTTCGGCGCGCATATGCGCCGGAAGCAACGCAAAAAGGGCGGCGCGGTTAAGTTCAAGCTGTCGCCCTATTTTGATTTAGGCGCGTTAGGATTGCTGATTGGTCAGACGTTGGGTCGCTGGGGCAACTTTGTCAACCGCGAGGCATACGGCAGAGAAACTACACTTCCCTGGGCGATGGGTCTGGACTTTGCCGACGGAGTAATTTGGGTTCACCCAACATTTCTGTATGAAGTCATTTGGAATTTAGCCGGGCTGATTTGGATGCACATCCGCGTCAACAAAAGAAAATTCGACGGCGAAATTTTCGCGATATACTTGGGTTGGTACGGGTTGGGGCGGTTCTTCATTGAGGCGTTGCGCACGGATAGCCTGTACCTGTTCAACACAGGCGTTAGGGTATCACAGCTTGTCGCTGCTATTTGCGTAGCAGTCTCGGTGGTGCTGATTATATATAATCGCCTGATTAAGCGGCATACTCCGGCAGATTTGTACATCAATCAACTGTTCTTCGCTAAAGTTGTTCCGCCGAGTGACGAAACCGATCTTGACGATGAGCTTGAAGCTGTGCTTAAAGAGATAAAAAAGGATTCGGAAACCCTTTGAACGCTAAACGGAACCCGCTTTGCCCGACGCGGTTTCTTTTTTGCGCAGGAGAAACAAGAGCAGAATTGTTACCCCGGCAAGTATCGCGAGGACGAGATACTTCGGCGGGTCGGTAAGGTCGAGAACTTTGAAGATTATCGGGAAGCTCAGTGCCGCAATCATATATCCGACCATCACCATTCCGTATATCGGTCCGATGTGCTTCAGTCCGAAATAGTCCGCCGTAAGCACCGGATTTATTCCGCTGAAACCGCCGAACATAAACGCTACAAGCGTAATAACCGGAATCAGCGCGATACCTTGCGCAAACATCAGCAGAAGCGAGCATAGCGCGGTTGTCGCTGTAGCGATAAGAGCAGCGTTTCGCGCCGTGATTTTGCTTGCTATTGCCGGTAACGCAAACCTTCCGAGCGCGTTCCCGACACCGACAATCATCATCATCAGAGTGCCGAGACTTCCGATTCCGCGCTCGGTCGCCATCGTTTGGAAGGACGGGTTGGAAACCAAATACGGAGCGTTGCCGAATATCATCATCGCGATGAGTATGTACAGATTAGGACTTCTGAGTGCCTGAGCGAGCGTTTGGTCGTCTCCGGCGGAGGTATTCGCCTGCGCGGCAGGCGCGGCTACTGTTTCCGGTTTGCTGATAAGTCCCGCCAAAGCCAACGTCACTGCCGCGAACGCAATGGCGAGAATTCTGAATGTGCCGACTACCCCCAACCCATCACACATCGCCGCCGTCAGCGGAGCGAATATAACCGTGCTGAATCCGAACGACGCAACGCTTATACCGATCGCCATTCCGCGCTTGTGCGGAAACCATTGCTGAGCGCAACTGAGGATCGTGTTGTACGCCATTCCTACACCTGTCCCGCCGAGGATACCATAAAATATGTATATCAGCCATGGCGCTCCGACGGGAGTAAGTGACGCGAGAAAAACTCCGACCGCTAACAGCAAGCCTCCGATAAGCACAATGATGCTTGCCTTGATTTTGCCTATAAGCATTCCGCTGAGCAGGATTCCGATGACAAAGCACGTCAGCATAAAGTTCGCCGTCAGTTTTACCGAGGCTGCGTCCCATTGCAAATGCTGACTTACCGGAGCTACGAATTTTGCCCAGACGTATATGATGCCGAGAAATAACAGCAGTACCGAACCGGCAACAAGACTTTTAATTGCGCGTCTATCCGCCTGTTGAGAAATCTTATCCATTTTATCCCTTTTAACCTTTCTCTTTACGCGCTTTAGAAAAGGAGCGAGCTTATAATAAGCCCGCTCCGAATTTCATTTTCAGCGTAAAATCAGTGGGTCTCAATTACGACACCCGAGCCAACGGTGCGACCGCCCTCGCGAATAGCGAAGCGAAGCCCCACTTCAATAGCGATGGGGGTGATAAGCTCGACTTCCATCTCAATATTATCGCCCGGCATGCACATCTCAACACCCTCCGGCAGAGTAATTTGACCGGTAACGTCAGTAGTGCGGAAATAGAATTGCGGACGATAATTATTGAAGAACGCGGTATGGCGGCCACCCTCGTCCTTGGACAGCACGTAGACCTGTCCCTTGAACTTGGTCAGCGGCTTAATAGAACCCGGCTTCGCCAGAACCTGACCGCGCTCAACATCCGCCTTCGCGACACCGCGCAGTAAGCAACCCGCGTTGTCGCCCGCCTCAACATAGTCGAGTATCTTATGGAACATTTCCATACTGGTAACAACGGTTTTTTTCGTCTCGGTAATCCCGACAATTTCGACCTCATCGCCCGGCTTCAGTGAACCGCGTTCTACACGTCCCGTGACAACCGTGCCGCGTCCGGTAATCGTGAACACATCTTCAATGGGCATAATGAACGGCTTGTCCGCCATACGGTCGGGAGTCTTGATATAATCATCGACAGCACTCATCAGTTCAAGAATACAAGCGTACTCCGGGGCAGTAACATCCTTGCTCTCGCTCGACAGCGCGGCAAGGGCGGAACCGCGAATAATCGGGGTATCGTCGCCGGGGAATTCGTACTTGCTCAGAAGCTCACGGATTTCCATCTCAACCAACTCAAGAAGTTCCGGGTCGTCAACTTGGTCGACTTTATTCATAAAGACGACTATATACGGAACTCCGACCTGGCGCGCAAGCAAAATGTGTTCGCGTGTCTGCGCCATAGGACCATCGGAAGCCGCAATGACGAGTATCGCGCCGTCCATCTGAGCCGCGCCGGTAATCATATTCTTGATATAATCGGCGTGACCCGGGCAGTCAACGTGCGCGTAGTGACGCGCGTCAGTCTGATACTCAACGTGCGCGGTATTGATTGTGATGCCGCGAGCGCGTTCCTCCGGAGCCTTGTCTATTTGGTCGTATGCCATAAAATCCGCTTTTGTCGGATCCTGTAAAGCGAGCGTCTTGGTAATTGCCGCCGTTAATGTGGTTTTGCCGTGGTCAATATGACCAATGGTACCAATATTAACGTGCGGTTTGATACGCTCGAATTTTTGTTTTGCCATTTTTTGTTTCCCTCCATTGTTTTGTCCGAATTAATTGATGTAATTATACCATAGCATCATTGGTTTGTCAAGGATTATTTTTTGCTTGCGATTAGTTTTTCTTGCAGGCTCTTCGGCAGTTCAACGTAGTGTGAAGGTTCCATTGAATATTGTCCGCGTCCTTGGGTTTTGCTGCGCAGATCTGTCGCGTAGCCGAACATCTCGCTGAGCGGAATATTTGCCTGAATCTCCGCGATACCATTGTGAGTTTCCTGAGCGGTGATTTGTCCGCGGCGACCGTTAATATCGCCGATTACAGTACCCATATAGTCTTCCGGCACAGTAACTCCGACTTTCATAATGGGTTCCATCAGTACGGGTCCCGCCTTAGCCGCGGCCTCTTTGAACGCCATTGAGCCGGCGATTTTGAACGCCATTTCGCTAGAGTCCACCTCGTGGAAGCTGCCGTCGTACAACGTAACCTTTACGTCCACGACATTGTATCCGGCCAGGATTCCGCCTTGCATCGCGCCCTGAATCCCTTGGTCTATCGCCGGAATGTACTCGTTGGGTATCGCGCCGCCCTTAATCTCATCAAAGAACTCATAACCTTTGCCGGCTTCATTCGGCTCAACGCGGATTTTGACGTGTCCGTACTGACCTTTACCGCCGCTTTGGCGAGCGTACTTTGTATCCGCCTGAGCCTCACGGGTAATGGTTTCGCGATAGCTGACCTGCGGTTTGCCGATGTTAGCCTCTACCTTGAATTCGCGCAGCAAACGGTCAACGATGATTTCCAAATGAAGCTCGCCCATTCCGGCGATAATGGTCTGACCGGTTTCTTCATCTGTGTAGGCTTTCAGGGTAGGATCCTCTTCAACGAGCTTCGCCAACGCTACAGCCATTTTTTCTTGACCGGCTTTGGTCTTAGGCTCGATAGCCTGTCTGATAACCGGTTCCGGGAACTCCATAGACTCCAGGATGATCGGATGATCTTCATCACAGAGGGTATCGCCGGTAGTGGTGTTCTTCATACCCACCGCCGCCGCAATGTCGCCGGAGTAGACTTCCTCAATGTCTTTGCGGTCGTTAGCGTGCATTTGAAGCAGCCGCCCAAAACGCTCGCGGTGACCTTTTACCGAGTTCAGAACGCTGTCGCCTTTCTTAGCGCTGCCGGAATACACACGAAAAAAAGTGAGCCTTCCGACGAACGGGTCTGTCATAATTTTGAACGCGAGCGCGCTGAACGGCGCGTTGTCGTCTGCCGGACGGTCTTCTTCCCGGTCTGTCTTTACGCTTATACCTCGAATCGCCTTGATGTCAACGGGACTGGGCATATAGTCCACAACCGCGTCAAGCAGCCTCTGAACCCCTTTGTTTTTGAACGATGTTCCGCACAGTACGGGTATGAGCTTGTTAGCCAACGTACCCTTACGGATAGCCGCTTTCAACTGTTCCTTCGGGACTTCCTCCCCCTCCAGAAATTTCATCATAATGTCGTCGTCAAAGTCAGCCGCCTTTTCAATGAGCTTACCGCGCCATTCGGCGGCAAGATCGACCATATCCGCCGGAATATCGCCGACTTGAATATCCTTGCCGAGGTCATCGTTGTAAAAGACGTACTTCATTTCAACAAGGTCGATCAAACCCTTGAAATCCGTTTCCGCGCCAACCGGCAACTGAACCGGCACGGCGTTTGCCTTCAATCTGTCCCAAACCATACTGAGAACGTGGAAAAAATCCGCGCCCATAATATCCATTTTGTTTACGTAAATCATACGCGGGACAGCATACCGGTCGGCTTGACGCCATACCGTTTCCGATTGAGGTTCCACACCGCCTTTAGCGCACATAACCGTCACCGATCCGTCAAGAACGCGCAAACTGCGCTCCACCTCCACGGTAAAGTCAACGTGTCCCGGGGTGTCAATGATGTTAATGCGGTGGTCGTTCCAGTAGCAGGTGGTGGCTGCGGAGGTAATTGTAATACCGCGTTCCTGCTCCTGAGCCATCCAGTCCATAGTAGCGGCACCCTCATGAACCTCCCCGAGACGATAATTAACGCCCGTGTAGAACAGAATACGCTCCGTAGTAGTGGTTTTCCCGGCATCGATATGTGCCATAATGCCGATATTGCGTGTTTTTTGTAGTGTTACTTCTCGTGCCATTGTTAATTTGTTCGAAGTTCCGGCTGTTGCCGGAAGTCTTTGTTCCTTTCATTTTACCGCTTTGCCGCGCTGCGGGAAATTACCATCTGAAGTGCGCAAACGCCTTGTTGCTTTCCGCCATCTTGTGCATATCTTCGCGGCGTTTGACCGAACTTCCGCTGCCGTTGCTCGCGTCAAGGATTTCGGCCGCCAGTCTGTCTTTCATCGTTTTTTCGTTGCGCGCTCGGCTGAAATTAGTCAGCCAACGAAGCGCGAGCGTTTGGCGGCGCGCCGGTCGAACCTCAATCGGAACCTGGTACGTTGCGCCTCCGACACGGCGTGCTTTTACCTCCAACGCCGGCATAATATTTTCTATCGCCTTGTGAAAAACCTCCAAAGGCAGCTGCTCACTCTTTTCGCCTACTATTTCAAACGCTTCATAGACGACTTTTTGAGCAATACCCTTTTTCCCATCTAACATTATGCTGTTGATTAGCTTGCTGACCAACGGACTGTTATACAGCGGGTCGGGTAAGACCTCTCTCTTTGGGACATTACCTCTTCTGGGCATCGTCCTTCCCCCTTCATTTACCGGGCTGATATACATTTGCCCGGTTTATTTCGCCGCGTAAAACCTCGCGGCTAAGGTACTCGAAAGCGCGTTTGCGCTTCCGTCGTGCCCTTATATAATAATATAAATTTTATATTCAGGGCTGCGTAAACTTTGGTGAGTTTACTTTTTGGGTCTCTTCGCGCCGTACTTAGAACGCGCCTGCATACGGTTCTTTACGCCCTGCGTATCCAGCGTGCCGCGAATAATGTGGTAACGAACACCCGGCAGATCCTTAACACGTCCGCCGCGAATCATTACGATGCTGTGTTCCTGCAAATTGTGTCCCTCGCCCGGAATGTATGCCGTTACCTCGTATCCGTTCGACAGGCGAACACGGGCAATTTTGCGCAGCGCGGAGTTGGGCTTCTTAGGTGTTGCGGTGCGTACCGCTGTGCATACGCCGCGCTTCTGAGGGCTGGCGAGATCGGTCTCGGAGTTCCTCAGAGTATTACGGATTTTGAGCATCGCGGGAGTATTGCTCTTATACCGCGCCTGTTGGCGCCCTTTACGCACGAGCTGATTTAGTGTAGGCATTGGTCTCCTCCTTTCTTGTGAACATTCTGTCCCAGCTTATATTGGTTAACTTATTAAGTGTAACACATACAAATCGGCTTGTCAAGCACTTTTTTCAGAATCGCTCAATTTAGTTTTGGTTCATTGTAAAATGATATGACCCATTTGGGCATTTCGAGGAGATACAGGATATGGTATATCGAGGTTGGAAGCCTTTGGAGCCGTAGGCGGAAATGTATGTGTTAAAATGATATGACCCAAAAGGGAGAGAAGCTCGGACCCGGATATGGTATAATGGAATCACAACAAGACCATT
>JAITKN010000035.1 GCA_031278415.1 Oscillospiraceae bacterium | reverse complement strand
AGGATTTGTTCGCTTCGCTCGGGATTTCCCTCTCTGACGCGTTTAATATGTTCGCTTGTCAGGCTGTTCGCGATAACGGCTTGCCGTTCAGACCCACCGCCGAGCCGTACTACTCCGCCGAGCTTCGCAAGGCACTCGCCGAAGTTGAACGCGGTGAAACCGTGGCGTTTGACAGCATTGCGGAACTGATGGCGGACTTAAACTCGGAGGATGATGATGACAATTAAATACACAACGCGCCGCGCCGCGTCCTTTAAGAAAGATTACAAGCGTGTCAAACGTCAGGGGAAAGATATGGCTTTGCTTGAATCGGTCATCACTATGCTCTGCCAAGGCGATCCCCTCCCACCCAAATACCTCGACCACGCCCTTCGCGGCGGCGAATACGAGGGTTGCCGCGAGTGTCACATTCAACCCGATTGGCTGCTTATCTACCGCATCAACAAGGGCGAGCTTGAGCTAATCCTGCTCTACACCGACAGCCACAGCAATTTGTTTTAGTTTTTCAGCCGGTGGGCGCACAACAAGGACGCCCACCCATTCGGGGGAGCGGGCGTTTTTCAGTCGGGCGGCGGACATATTGTTGTTGCTGAATATCGAAAAATATGATATACTTGTTGAAAATTGCGAAGACGCGCCGGTAATTTTCGGCAAGTGGTTTAGAGCCGAATAAAACGCTTGCGCCGCACACGGGCGTTTTATTGTTTTGCGTTAACGTGTACCGTTCAGTTTGCGGTCGCTTTCCGATTACTTTCCACTTACTTTCCGATTACTTTACAGTACCATCTGTTATGATGAACACGCAAACGACGATTGGCGCCGATCGGAGTGGCAAAAAATATTTTTTACAGGAGGCAGATACAATGTCTAAGTATCGTCTGAACATCACATTCGGGGATAACGCCCTGGATATCATTCACGCCGCGAAACAGCGCGTCGTAATTGTCAAGCACACCGCCGAGCGCAAAAGCATGGTCGCGTGGGTAAGCTTCAAACCCTTTGAGCGCAACACGATCGATTGGGAAAACGATTTCGCGCTTTACGCGTCAACCGGCGAGACGCAGAGCGGCGCGACAATCACCAAATTGAGCGATTGCGAAGGTCAATGCCGAACGAACGCGATCTTCAACAAGGGATATTTCAGCTCGATCGTACCGGACAGCACGATCGGGGCGAACTCCTATGAAGCAACGAATAAGGATTTCGACGTCACAGCCCTCACGTTCGGGCTTGCGCAGTCCGTTTCAGTCAACGGAACGGCGTTTGACAATCATCCGATAAACGCGATATTAGTCCCGCGTGGTCACAACGCGGTAATGACGCCGGTCGAACGGATCGATGTTTTCCTTGAAGCGGAAATTGACAGTTCCACGATTCTCAGCCGCATTGACAGCCGCAGTCTCGCCCTGACTTACGCCGACGGTACGGACGAGCTGTCCATAGCTTACAACACGGAAATCGGAGAATTCTACGAGCTTAAGGCGTAACCTGTATATCTTTTATACAGCCGCGTCTGCGATCCTGCCCGTCCGCAACACGGCGGGCAGGATTATAATCAGGATAGAGTAATAGGTTTCGGGAATACAGATTAGACCTCCTCGGAAACTGTGCCTGATTTCGTTGTCCTCCCTTGCGGTATCTATCAGCGGCGGTCGTCCGCCTTATTATACGCAGTTTCCGAGGAGGTCTGTTAAAAAACAAAAATTTTGAACTACGAAAGGGATACTGCGGATATGGATATGAATTTTCACTATTTTGCGGTTAAAACCATTGCGGATTTTGTCGGATTCAGTAACAATGAATCCCAAATGATAGCGGAGGCGTCTCAGCTCGTCGATGATTTTGACCTATACATGCCTCTTTGGCTCAACAGCGTTCCGGAATACGCCGCTTCGCGCGCTAATCGGATAGTCGGCGGATATCGTTTCCGCGTGGTAACAACCGGGTTCAACACGTCGCTGGATATGATCAATATGACTTTACATTCAAATCCGGAACGGGTCGTAACGCCATTCCACTTCATTCCGAGGAACCCGCGGCTGACATCGATCGAAAGCAAATACAGAGCCGAGTTAAGGGTTACGCCCGCAAAGATTAACGATGGTTCTCTCATTGCGCAAATGCTTGAAAAAGCGAAAAAGACGCTGTCAAACATAACGGAATATGCCGGTCGTATGGCGGAGCTTATGCATATCGGGATGCTGCTTCACACCTTCGCGGATACATACGCGCATCAGCTGTTTTCCGGATCGCACGGGTGGGAAAATCACGCGAGTCTGATCCGAGTGATTAAGAATAAAGACGGGAGCGACATAACCGAGCAATACGAGCCGGAAAAATATCACCTATATTTTTCCCTGGGACACGCGAACCTTAATCACGCGCCTGACGATACCTTTATCACCTTTACAGCGAAATTAAAACAGAGCGAAGATGACAAGGATTACTCGTTAGTTTATACAAGGAACAACGGCGCCGAATTTCTTACAGCGGCAAAAGAGATCGCCAAATACTTATGCGCGTGTAAGGGGACAACGTTTACATCCGATCTGTGGGAGCGGCTTGAAGGCGTGCTGGCAAAGGGTTTCTTGTCAGAACCGTGTACCGAGGACGATATACCGAGGTACCGCGATCTTGTACCCGATTGGGATCGCAAGCTTAACTGGGAGCGCAAACTTGACTGGAACGATGTCGGCTCTACGGGATTGGAGCTCAGGCTTGTTTCGGAGCGTAAGTTTGCCTTGGAATGGAGCGCGATATGCGCGGATTTCGGTCGTGAAATCAACTTTGGATATAACAGGGGCGAAGTTTTTGAAAAACTTATTCCGACAAGTGTAAATTGGTCAAGTTATCTGCACAACCCATACAATGACGCCGTCGATCTGTTCTTTAAGTATAATATGTACGCTCAGGAGCAGAGGGAGATCGTTATGGGTATTAACAGCTGACTTTGCCGTCGGCGGAACGATCCGGGGCGCTGAAATGGTCGAGCGTCAGGCGTCGATTCTCTGCAAACTTAATCATTGAGGGGGTTAATAATGATAATTCCGGTAGACAGTAACTTCACCATACAGCTTCCCGCCGGTATAGCGTTATCGTTAGGTATCAAAGCGGGCGGCATGGTACATTGTTCGATTGCGGATGGCACGATAATACTTATCCCGGCAAGCGCGTCTCAAAAACCGCCGTCCCCTTTTTGGCGGGTAAGAATATAAGGGCATGCTGTTTCTCTCACTTCTCTCTGACGATAAACGGCAAATCGGTAAATCTGCATAGTTTGAAAGCGGACGAATTGATTGCGCTGCTGATATGCGAGCGCGGCAAACCTATCTCAAAACAACGCGCCGCGGGCGCGCTGTGGCCGAACAATGACTGCCCGCTTCCCAATCTGTATAAGGTCATAGAGCATATTCACAGATGGCGGTTTGAAGGGGTCTCCGTTCCGCTGATTGCGGCGCGAGGTTCAATTTGCATCGACATTTCCGAGGTTGACGCGGATACAGAGGATTTTATTCGGCTTTACAACAGCGACGCTCCGGAGGACTGGGTCACGGCGGTAGAGCTTTATCGGGGAATCTTGCTGATTGACAGCAAATACGATTGGGCGGTCGAATATGAAGCGTATTACGATGTGCGATACTATGAACTGCTTGAACGCCTTACCGGTCATTACGAAAAAATCGCTGACCGCAATATGACACAATATTACAGAGCGAAGCAGGCGGAATGATCCGCTAAGTAAAAATGTGTACGGCTCGCGCCGCGTCGTTTCAGGGCAGCGGACAAATCGCGTTCTTTATGATGAAGGACGCGTTTTGTCCGCTGCTGACGTCCGCGCCGCGGATTAGCGAACGATAATTGTAATGCGGAAGCGCTGAGGTTCCGTTTCCGATGAAGAACAGAGCAAACGCCGATCTGTAAAAACCTGCTCCTCTATCCACGGCGGGATATGGCTGCACTCAATTTCCAACTTGCGGAATTTAGCGGTTCGTATAAATTCGCGAAGGGCGACTTTGGATGAGACCTCCGGACGGAATTTGTGCAGCTTAATAAGGTCAATGAAGAAGTGTCCCGAAGTCTCCGTCTCACGCGGTTCCGCGCTGTATGTGGACTCCTTTGAAGAGAACAATCCGTCGTCCCGCAGTTCGTGTATGATGCTGCCGAGAACCGCTTCGTCAATGTTCGAGACCTCAAAAACCGAGAAACCCATTCGCTCAAAGACATAGTACGCCAGTCCGGTTACCGCGGAACCGCATACGATTTTGCAATCTCCGAGCCGCAATATAAGATTGCGCAGCGAATCGCGATAGAGCGCGGAGTTGGAAAACGCGATAGCGTAATCAACTTGCGCGGTGACGCTCCAACCGGCGTCGCCGCGCTCATAGACGCGAACGGAACACCCGTTTTCAATGGTCGAGACCCCGCCGGTACCGTCGGTAATTACGGCAATTTTATCGTACATAAAAACACACCTCATTTTCGCAACGCAATAAGTATAGCGCTGAATTGCAATATCATTATATCACATTGTCAAATACAGGTCAATAATGCAAGTTGCACAAACAAAATTGCAAATATGCGATTAAGTTTGAATAATTTGTGTATTGATTTCTGTTGTGAAAGGAGTATACTTAAAACCAAGACAAGGGCGTCACGTAACACATCCGGGTTATGGTGTGAAGTTACGGGGCGGTCTTGATTTTTTATTTTATTTGTGAGGAGGCAGACAAATGAGGCAGGTAGCAATTTATGGTAAGGGCGGCATCGGGAAATCTACCACAACGCAGAATCTGACAGCCGGCTTGGGCGAGATGGGCAAAAAGATTATGATAGTGGGCTGTGACCCGAAGGCGGACAGTACGCGTCTGATTTTAGGCGGTCTGGCGCAGCAGACGGTACTTGACACATTGCGCGAGGAGGGCGAGGACATAGAACTCGATATTGTACTCAAACCGGGATTCGCGGGAATCAAATGCGTTGAGTCCGGCGGGCCCGAACCGGGCGTCGGATGCGCGGGTCGGGGGATTATCACCTCTATCGGACTCCTGGAGCGTTTGGGCGCGTATGAGGACGACCTGGACTATGTTTTCTACGACGTACTCGGCGACGTCGTATGCGGCGGATTCGCGATGCCGATTCGCGAGGGTAAGGCGCAGGAGATTTACATAGTCGCGTCCGGAGAAATGATGGCGCTGTACGCTGCCAATAACATCTCAAAAGGTATTCAAAAGTACGCGAAAACCGGAGGATGCCGGCTCGGCGGTATCATCTGTAACAGCCGAAAAGTTGACGGCGAGAAAGAACTTGTCAGCGCGTTCGCGCAAGAGTTAGGTACGCAGATGATTCACTTTGTTCCGCGTGACAATATGGTTCAACGCGCGGAAATCAACAAAAAGACGGTTATCGACTACGACCCGGTATGCGATCAAGCGGGCGAATACCGCACATTAGCGGGCAACATTGAAAACAACGATATGTTTGTAATTCCCAAGCCGCTTACTCAGGACAGGTTGGAAGCGTTACTTATGGAACACGGGCTGATGGATATTTAAGGAGGGCAGCGATATGTTATTAATACGGGCAATAATCCGTCCGGAGAAAGTGGGCGCGGTTCTGTCGGAGCTTTTAGACGCGGGCTTTCCCGCGGTGACTAAGATGGATGTTTTCGGACGCGGCAAGCAGAAAGGCATCTCGGTAGGCGAGATTCACTACGATGAAATTCCCAAGGAGATGCTGCTGTTGGTGGTCAATGACGAGGACAAGGACGATGTAGTGAAGGTAATAATGCGCATCGCGCGAACCGGTGAAAAAGGGCAGTTCGGCGATGGCCGCATATTCATCAGCGAGGTCGTGGACGCTTATACGGTCAGCACCGGCAAGCACGGTCTGTAAGGAGGCGCGTATGAAAGAAGTAATGACGTTTATCCGCTCGCAGAAAGTAAACGCGACGAAGCGGGCACTCGCGGACGCGGGATTTCCGGCGTTTCTGTGCCGACCCTGTCTGGGCAGAGGGAAGCAGGCGGGCAATACCTCAATACTGCAAATCGCGCTGAACGGCGAGGATCTTCCCGTCTCAGCCGTAGGGCAGTCGCTGACAGAGATTATCCGGCTGGTTCCGAAACGATTCTTTACGCTGATTGTGGAAGACGACAAAGTCGAGCTTGCGGTCAAGACAATTATCAAGGTTAATCAAACGGGAAACCCGGGCGACGGCAGAATTTTTATTCTGCCAATCGCGGAAACATACGCGGTTCGTACCGGCGAAAATACACTGTAGTGAGGTAATAATATGAAAAACGCCAGAGACGCTGTTTTGGAAAAATACAGCGCCAAAGTATACAAAAACCGAAAAGAACATATTGTGGAAGTTGACCGCGAGGCCGCGGAGCAAAAGATCGCGGCTAATTCCCGAAGCGTTCCGGGGATAATGACTAATCGCGGATGTTGCTACGCGGGTTGTAAAGGTGTCGTATTAGGTCCGCTTAAAGACGCGCTTGTGCTGACGCACGGTCCGATCGGATGCGGATTTTACAGTTGGGGTACGCGCCGGAATAAGGCGAAAGCGGAGGACGGACGGAACTTCATACAATACTGTTTCTCCACCGACTTGCAGGAACCGGATATAGTGTTCGGCGGCGAGAAAAAGCTAAGGCAGGCAATTAAAGAAGCAATGGAGATTTTCAGCCCGAAAAGTATTATGATATGCTCAACCTGTCCCGTCGGACTTATAGGCGATGATATTCACGCCGTAGCGGCGGAAACCGAAAAGCTGTATGGTATCACATGTGTGGCGTTCAGCTGCGAGGGCTACAAAGGCGTATCGCAGTCCGCCGGACACCATATCGCGAACAACGGGATTATGCGGCGCGTAATCGGAACCGGCGACGCGGCTCCAAAGTCAAAGTATTCCGTAAATCTGTTGGGAGAGTACAACATCGGCGGCGACGGTTGGGAAACGGAACGGATTCTGAAGCGGATCGGATATGACGTAATCGCGGTGCTTACCGGCGATGGCAGTATTGAAGATTTGAAGAACGCTCATATGGCAAATTTGAACCTTGTGCAATGTCACCGCTCCATTAACTATATCGCGGAGATGATGAAGACGCGATTCGGTATCAACTGGCTGAAGGTGAACTTCGTAGGGATTGAAGCTACCATAACCTCTCTGCGTGAGACTGCGGAGTTCTTCGGCGACGATGAGCTGAAGCGGCGCACGGAGGCGGTTATAGCCGATGAGCTTGCGGAAATCGCGGAGCAGCGGGCATACTACAAGTCTAAGTTGTCCGGCAAAACTGCCGCGCTGTACGTGGGCGGCTCGCGCTCGCACCATTATCAGTATTTGCTGCGCGACTTCGGAGTGAAGACCGTGCTTGCCGGACACGAGTTCGCGCACCGCGACGACTATGAAGGCCGATGCGTGATACCGACAATCAAGGAAGACGCCGACAACAAAAACATTGAGAGCATCACCGTTGACGTCGACCCCGACCGCTTCAGCACTTTTTTGCCCGAAGATCGCCGCAATGAGCTTTACGGCAAAATTCAACTGGAGGATTACAAGGGCATTATTCCGGATATGGAAACAGGGGATATAGTGGTTGACGACCTTAACCACTTTGAAACCGAGGCGTTTCTGGAAACGCTGAAGCCGGATATTTTCCTGTCCGGAATAAAAGACAAGTATGTCTTGCAAAAATCCGGTGTAGTTTCGCGGCAATTGCACTCATACGACTACAGCGGACCGTACAGCGGGTTCAGGGGCGCGGTTAAGTTCGCTCACGATCTTACGATGGGTTTGTACACGCCGGCGTGGGGCTTGGTAACTCCGCCGTGGAAAGACGAGCCTATGTTAGTGGGAACGATAGGATAGGGGGATCGTACAATGCTTGATATGACACCGGCGGTGCTCTCGGAACGCGCCGCGCTTAGAATCAACCCGTGTAAGACGTGCCAACCGGTAGGCGCGATGTATGCCGCGCTCGGCGTGCATAACTGTATGCCGCACAGCCACGGATCGCAAGGCTGCGCAAGCTATCACCGCACGTTTTTGAGCCGCCACTTCAAGGAACCGGCAATCTCGTCCACCAGTTCCTTTACGGAGGGCGCAAGCGTGTTCGGCGGAGGCTCTAATATCCGAACCTCCGTGAAGAACGTATTCGACATTTATAATCCGGACATTATCGCGATACACACTACATGCCTGTCAGAGACGATCGGAGACGATTTGAACGCGTATATTCAGGAAATGGAAATCCCGGAGGGCAAGTACGTTGTGCATACAAACACGCCGAGCTATGTGGGCAGCCACATTAACGGATTTTTCAATATGATGTGCGGGTTTATTAAATACCTCTCCGAGCGCGGCAGCGCGAAAAACGGAAAAGCGGCAATATTCCCGGGCTTCGTTAATCCGGGCGATATGCGGGAACTAAAACGAATCGCCAAACTTATGAATACCCCGCATATAATGTTTCCGGATACCAGCGGAGTGCTGGACAGTCCAATGACAGGCAGCTATGAGATGTACCCTGCGGGCGGAACTACCATTGATGAGGTCAAAGCGCTCGGCGCGTGTGAGAAAGTGTTCGCGCTTGGCGAACTCACCGGCGAAGAGCCCGCGAACGTACTCGACCGCAAATGCGGCGTAAAATACGAGCTTTTGCCCTTGCCCATCGGAATTGAGAACACCGATAAATTCCTGATGGCGCTTTCGCGGTTCAGTAAAGCGGAAGTGAGCTATGAGTTAGAGGAGGAACGCGGGCAGCTGCTGGACGTTATACTGGACGCGCACTTCTATCTGTACGGCAAGACTGCCGCGATTTACGGGGATCCCGATGTCGCGCTCGGACTGATGTCGTTCGCGCTGGAAATCGGTATGATCCCGAAGTACGTCATTACCGGAACCCCGGGCGAAGCGTTTGAGCGCAAGGCGGCGGCTCTGCTCGCGAAGTACAGCGTTGAAGGCTGTACGGTCAAGCAGTCGGCGGATTTGTTTGCGCTTCATCAGTGGATAAAGCAGGAGAAGGTTGACATTATGTTAGGCACCTCGTATGGCAAACAGATAGCGCGCGCCGAGGATATCCCGTTTGTTCGGGTCGGCTTTCCGATACTTGACCGATACGCGCACTCATACTTCCCGATTGTGGGTTATCGCGGCGCGATGCGTTTATTTGAGAGCATAACTAACACGCTTATGGATCGGCAAGACAGGGACGCGGCTGATGAGGATGTAGAACCGGTAATGTAGAAAAATACGGAGGTCAAAGCGATGAATACGATTCTTGAAGAGCGAAAAAGCTCTATACGCCAAGGCGGCGACGGCAGCGGAATGGGATGCGAACGCGGAAGCGTGGCGGGCGCGGTAAGTCAACGCGCTTGCGTTTACTGCGGCGCGAGGGTAGTTCTTAACCCGATTACAGACGCGTTCCATATCGTACACGGACCCATCGGCTGCGCAAGCTATACGTGGGATATTCGCGGAAGCCTGACCTCCGGAAGCGAACGCTACCGCAACAGCTATTCCACCGACTTGCGCGAACAGGACGTAATATTCGGCGGCGCGAAGAAGCTGTCCGCCGCAATTGACGAACTTGCCGAGCACCGCAACGCAAAACTTGTGTTCGTCTACGCGACCTGTATCGCCGGCGTAATCGGCGATGATGTGGACGCCGTATGCCGCGAGGCGGAGCGGAAACACGATATACGCGCAATTCCGGTTAAGGCACCGGGCTTTTCCGGCACGAAGTCCCAAGGTTATCGTATGGCGTGCGACGCGCTTATGCGCCTGATCCTGCCGCATAAAAGCGACTCCGAAATTCGAGGCGTAAACATCCTCGGCGACTTCAACCTTGCCGGCGAAATGTGGATAATCAAAAACTATCTTGAGCGGTTAGGTATTCCGGTAGTTTCCGCGGTTACCGGTGACGCAAGCTATGAAACGCTTATCAAGATGCCGATGGCGCAGCTGAATCTTGTTCAATGCGCGGGTTCTGTGAATTATCTCGCAAAGCTGATGGAGGCTGAATTCGGCACCCCGTATATCAAGGTAAGTTTCTTCGGGATTGAAGACATCGGAAGCTCGCTGATACGCACGGCGGACGCGCTTGGTGACGCGCGCGCGGCACGTTTAGCGCGGGAATTTATCGCGGAGAAAGAAGCGGAACTTGCGCCGTTCTCGGCACGATACCGCCCTCATCTTGAGGGTAAACGGGCGGCTATTTTCGTAGGCGGAGGATTTAAGGCGATTTCGCTGATACGGCAATTCTCCGCTATGGGAATCGAAACCGTGGTCGTGGGAACTCAGACGGGTCAGCCGGAGGACTATGAGCTCATCGGTCAGCTTGTCGGTTCGGACGCGGTTATACTTGATGACGCTAACCCTTCGGAACTGGAACAGTTTATGCGGGAGAAAGGCGCTGATATTCTGGTCGGCGGCGTTAAGGAACGCCCATTGGCGTATAAGCTCGGAATCGCGTTCTGCGACCACAACCACGAACGAAAGCACGCCCTTGCGGGCTACGAGGGAATCGAAAACTTCACGCGTGAGATTCACTTGTCAATGAACAGTCCGGTTCGGCGTTATATGGAGGGCGGAATATGAAAAAGGAGATTTCCCCGATTGTCAGCCTGAATGTCAACCCATGCAAAATGTGTATGCCGATGGGCAGCGTAAACGCGCTGTGCGGGGTCGCGGGATGTATGACCGTTCTGCATGGTTCGCAAGGCTGCGCGACTTATATACGCCGCCATATGGCAACGCACTACAATGAGCCTATCGACATAGCGTCTTCCTCACTGACGGAGGAAGGAACGGTGTTCGGCGGAGAGAAAAATCTTATAAAAGGCATTGAAAATCTGATTAAACTTTACGACCCGGACGTCGTCGGCGTGTCCACGACCTGTCTTGCCGAAACAATAGGCGAGGATGTTCCCGCAATGCTGGCGCGATTCAGGGAATCGCATCCGGATATGCGGGCAAAACTGATAAATGTTACAAGCGCGGGCTATTCCGGAACACAGTTTGAAGGTTTTTTTCGAGCGTTGCGCGCGCTTGCGGAACAAGTCGAGCCGAATAACTGTCCTAACGGAAAGGTAAATATTATCACCGGTCAGATTTCACCCGCCGATACGCGCTGGCTGAAAGATTTACTTTCGGAGATGGGCATAGACGCGATTCTGCTTCCCGATGTGTCGGAAAACCTTGACGGCACGCACGAAGCGGAGTACAACCGCCTTAAATCCGGCGGCGTTACGCTCGCGGAAATCGCGCAAATGGCGGGTGCGCGTCATACCATTGAGATTTCTACATTCGCGGCGGAAGAATATTCGCCGGCGCGGTATCTGCTGGACGCGTTCGGGGTTCCGTTCACGCGGTTGAATTTACCGGTCAGTCTGCGCGACATTGATGCGCTGATTAACGCGCTGAAATCGCTTGGAGGAACGGTCACAGAGCGTTTGCGTCGTGAGCGCGGACGATATTTGGACGCTATGTTTGACAGTCACAAATACAACGCGAAAGTCAGAGCAGCGGTTTTCGGCGAGCCGGACTTCGTCTATGCGGTGACCGGACTGCTGGCGGAAAACGGCGCGATGCCGTCCGTATGCGCAACAGGCTCTGTCTGTCCCGGATTTGCGGATAAAGTAAGGGCGGAAGTTGAGCCGCTGAGCGAATTTCACCTTGACGCCGGTAACGTAATAATCGCGGACGATGAGGACTTCGAGCATATTGAGCAGTACGCGGCGGAGTACGGGGTCAATCTGCTGATTGGCAGCGGCGACGGCAGACGAGTTGCGGAGCGTTTGAAATTGCCGCTTGTGCGGTGCGCGTTCCCAATCCACGACCATATAGGCGGGCAGCGTGTGCGAACACTCGGTTACGACGGCGCTCTTACGCTCCTGGACAGAGTGACGAACGCTATCTTGTCGGGCGTAGAGGAAACATTCCGCGAGAACCTATACGAAAAGTATTACAAAGGAAACAGTGATACAAAAGTTACCGGAAACAAGCCCGTTGAAAAGCACCCGTGCTTCAGCGGGTGCGCAAAGTCCTCCGCCAGAATACATCTGCCGGTCGCGCCGAAATGTAATATTCAGTGTAATTACTGCGTCCGCAAATTCGACTGTCCCAATGAAAGCCGTCCCGGCGTAACAAGCGAGATCCTTACCCCGCGCGACGCGTTGGCTAAGTTCCTTGACGTTCGCGCTCAGATCCCGAACCTCGGCGTAGTGGGAATCGCCGGACCGGGCGACGCTCTTGCCGACTTTGACCTGACGCGTGAGACAATTAGGCTCATTAGGCAAATTGACAAAGATGTGCTGTTCTGTCTTTCTACAAATGGTTTATTGCTGCCGTTTTACGCCGAGGAACTCATCAGCTTAGGAGTGACGCACGTAACCGTTACGGTAAACGCGGTCAATCCCTCAATCGGCGCGAAGATTTACAGCCGCGCGGAATACTTAGGTGTGAAATACAACGGAGAAACCGGAGCCGCTATTTTGCTCGCGAACCAAATCGCGGGGATTACAAGACTTGTCGCCGCCGGCATAAAGGTCAAAGTCAATACGGTGATGATTAAGGGAATCAATGACCGCCACATTCCGGAAGTTATGGGAGCTATGAAAGGACTCGGCTGTGAGATAGGTAATATTATGCCGCTGATTCCGGTCGTCGGCAGCGCGTTTGAAGCTCTCGATATGACGAACGCTCACGAGATAGCCGCCGCGCGCAAAGAATGTGAGCCGATTCTTACGCAGATGTACCATTGCCGTCAGTGCCGCGCCGACGCGATAGGAACGCTTGACAACGATATTTCATTTAAGTTTCGCAACGCGCCGCAACCCGCGGCTTCGGGGGCAACTACCCTGTTTGCCGTATCGTCCGAGAGCGGCGTACTTGTAGATCAACACTTCGGACACACAAAAGCGTTTTGTATCTATGAGTACAAAAACGGCAGCATTCGTTTCAAGGAAAACCGCAAAGTGCCGCAATACTGTACCGGAGAAGATGACGACGCGGTTCAGTCGGGTAAGATGGCGGCAATCCTGAAAACGGTCGAAGATTGCGCGTGTGTGCTTTCAATGCGAATGGGAGACTCGCCCCGAAACGCGCTCCGCGCCAAAGGGATTCAGGTATACACTACCTATAATCGAATAGAAGACGCTGTGAACGAGGCGCTTACCGCGCTGCAATCAAGGAGGTAACTACAATGACAGCAGTTAAAAAGCATGTATTCGTCTGTACCGGCGGCAAACTCGTCGGCGACGCCAAAGGGATGTGCCATACCCGCAACAGCACGGCATTAGTGCGGAAACTTATGGAGGAAATCGACGAGCGGGAATTGTCCGGCGACATTATGGTCAGCGCGGTAAGCTGCTTCGGGATATGTGACAAAGGACCCGTCGCCTGCGTTTACCCGGAAGGCATATGGTACGGAAGGTTGAACGCGGATGCGATTGAGCAAATCGCGGAGGAACATTTAGAGGGCGGAAACCCTGTTGCGGAATATCAAATCTGATACGAAAGAGGCGGTTAAAGTGCTTCACATTACTGACGTCAGTCTTGCGCAAAAATGGGCGGAAACGCTTGACATCGGAACGCGTAACGAGCTTTATCATTTGTTGCTGCGCGTTGTTGACAATGCTGAAACGCAAAACGCGGTCAACGAAACCATACACATCGCGGACGCCCGCGAGACCGCTCAAATCGCCCGATGCGCGGACGGCATACGCGTTATAGGTCTGGATACGCTGATCAGTCAGGATTACGCGGCCGTGTTCTCGCGCCTGCTGTCAAAGTCGCCTAACGCGGAACTGTGTCCGGGTAACGAGTTCGGATGCGCCGCCGCGCTCGCGGTCGAGTTCGTTCAAAGCGGCGGCCGTCGGATAGCGGTAAGTTTTATGGGACTGGGCGGGTTCGCGCCTACGGAAGAAGTTCTGCTCGCGCTTCGTGTAACAATCGGCTATAAACCCGGGCTGGATTTAAGCGTACTCGCGGAGATCAGCGCGGCATATGAACGAGCCGGCGCGGGAAAGGCGGGCGAACGCAAACCGGTTATAGGCAGAAAAATCTTTAACGTCGAGTCCGGAATACACGTCAACGGGATTTTGAAAAACGCGGCGAATTACGAACCCTTTTCGCCCGAGACCGTTGGACTTCGCCGCCGAATTTGCCTCGGTAAACATTCCGGACGAAGCGCGGTCGTGTATAAGTTGAAAACGCTCGGGAAATCAGCGGACGCGGAAAGCATCGGCAGACTGCTGCAAGAGGTTCAAGCGCAAAGCGCGAGGCTGTCACGCGGAATTACCGATACGGAATTTGAGGGAATCGTTGAAAGGATACTGTGATGAAAGAACAACGCTATATCGTGGATACAACACTCCGCGACGGCGAGCAAACCGCCGGCGTTGCTTTCTCGTTAGCCGAAAAGGTCAGAACCGCGCTGCTGCTCGACCGCGCCGGTATATATCAAATTGAAAGCGGCGCGCCGATGATAGGAAAGATTGAAAAAGACACGATTTGCAAGATTATAGAGAACCGCGTAAACTCCAAAATATCAACTTGGAACCGCATAGCGGAAAGCGACATACGGCACAGCTTGGACTGCTGCCCCGATATAATCCATATTTCCGCGCCGGTTTCATACCCGCATATTTACTCCAAACTGAAAAAGAACAAAGAATGGCTGCGAAACAGATTAAGAGAATGCGCCGGATTCGCGTTGGAAATGGGATACGAAGTCACGATAGGCTACGAGGACGCCTCGCGGGCGGATATGTCCTTCGTAATTTCTCTGACGGAGATGCTCGGCGCCTTAGGTGTAAGCACCGTGCGCATAGCTGATACGGTCGGAGTGCTCACTCCGTCGCGGACAACGGAGATGATTCGGGAAGTTCATAACGCGGCGGACGTCCGGATCGAATTTCACGCGCATAATGATCTGGGATGCGCGGCCGCAAACAGTATCGCGGCGGCGCGAGCGGGAGCGGCGTTTATCGATACGACGCTCTTCGGACTTGGTGAGCGAGCGGGTAATTGCGATATGCGCACATTTATTAAAAGCGCGGCGCAGATGTATGATATTCGCCCGTCTCTTGCCGACGCGGAAACCCTTGAGAACGAACTTATTACATTAAACAGGTGACACATTATGAAGCTGATTACTGTATCGGGACCGCCGTCGGCGGGGAAAACATCTGTAATACTGCGGCTGGCGGAATGTCTTGCTGGACGATTGGGCGTAGTCAAGTTCGACTGCTTGACATCTTTTGACCGCGAGACGTATGAAAGCGCGGGTATTCCCGTTAAGGTCGGATTGTCAGGTAAGTTCTGCCCCGACCACTTCTACGTAAACAACGTCGACGGCGCGGTAGAATGGGGGATCAGGTCAGGGCTGGACTATCTGATAACCGAGAGCGCGGGATTGTGCAATCGATGTTCCCCGCACATTACCGGGATTATGGGCGTGTGCGTAATTGATTGCCTTTCCGGAGTGCGAACTCCGCGCAAAATAGGTCCGATGCTTAGGCTCGCCGATGTTGTTGCGCTCACTAAGGGCGATATAGTATCACAGGCCGAGCGCGAGGTGTTCGCGTGGAATGTACGGCAATCCAACGAGCGCGCGCAAATAATTTTCATAAATGGTATCACAGGTCAGGGCGCGTTTATGCTGTCCAAAGCGACGGAGGACGCGCGAAGCGTAAATACGCTCTCCGACGCGAGGCTCAGGTTCACAATGCCGACTGCCGCCTGCGCGTACTGCACCGGCGAAACGCGTATAGGCGAGCCTTATCAAATGGGAATGATGGAGAAGATGAGCTATGATGAATATGGAGAAGATGAGCTATGATGAATGTTGAATCCTTAACTGTTATCGGCGGACACAACAAGCACGGCGACGCGGAAAACATTCACCTTCGGCTGTTCGCGGGTACGGTAACCGCCGTAACAGGTCCGACAGGTTCGGGCAAAAGCCGTCTGTTATCGGACATTGAATGTCTGGCTCAGTTTGATACTCCAACCGGACGCGGCATACTTGTGAACGACGCGCCGGCTGACGATCGCGACCGCTTCGGCTTCGACGGTAAGCTCGTAGCGCAACTGTCGCAGAATATGAACTTTGTTACCGACCTGACCGTAGGGGAATTCCTCGCAATGCACGCGGAAAGCCGCCGCAGCGAGGAAGACGGACTCATCAGCGCCGTTTTCAAATGCGCGAATAATCTTGCCGGCGAAAAATTTACGCTTGACACTAAGGTTACACAGCTCTCCGGCGGACAGTCGCGCGCCCTTATGATTGCCGATTGCGCGTTGATGAGCAATAGCCCTATTGTCCTGATCGACGAAATTGAAAACGCGGGGGTTGACCGTCGAAAAGCGATTGCGCTTTTGACACGCAGCGAGAAGATAGTACTGGTCTCTACGCACGACCCTCTGCTTGCGCTCGGCGCGGATATGAGAATCGTTATCAAAAATGGCGGAATCTATCGCGTTATGGAGACTTCGGAAGAAGAAAAAAACGCGCTCAGCGAGATAGAGATGATTGACGCGCTTATGTCAGAGGTTCGCGGACGGATCCGCCGAGGTGAAAGGGTAGAATATGAACTATTGCGAGTTATACAAAGAGCTGATACAAGATATTTCGCCTGACGCGATCGCGGAACGTATAATATGCGGCGCGTCCTTCTGCATCGTGATGAGCGGCGGCAGCGCGGGTATATGCAGAACGCAAGAAGAGAACAGCCGCCCGCTTATGATACAGAGAAAATATAACGGTATGCCCCTCAAAACGCTCGCGGAGTCTGTAATGTCGTGGAACTTTCAGGAGGCTTGTATCGGCGCCGCCGCCATCAACGCGTGGTATAACGCGCCCAAACAGCTGCGCGTGATAGGTATGGAAATTCCGGAGGGTTTGCGCTGCGAGGACAGGACGTCCGACCCGTTTATCACGCTTCAGCGTGAGGTCAAAGGCAAGAATGTCGTTTCCGTAGGACACTTCCCGTATATTGACAAGCTGTTCGCGCCGTACTGTAACCTTACGATTATCGAGAAGCATTACCCCGAAGACGGCGACTACCCGGAGCAAGCGTCGGAGTTCCTGCTGCCGTTGTGCGATTACGCGTTCATCTCCGGCTATACGCTGGCGCAGAAGTCACTTCCGCGAATGTTGGAGCTTACGCGAAACGCCTATACCATACTGATCAACAACTCCGTCCCGCTTGCGCCGGTTCTGCATAGATACGGAGTGAACGCGCTCGCCGGATTCGTAATCAAGGACACGGAACTTGCGGAGAGAATCGCGCTTGG
>JAITKN010000150.1 GCA_031278415.1 Oscillospiraceae bacterium | reverse complement strand
CTTAGACGTAGCTCTAAGTCGCTTAGACGTAGCTCTAAGTCGCTTAGACGTAGCTCTAAGTCGCTTAGACGTAGCTCTAAGTCGCTTAGACGTAGCTCTAAGTCGCTTAGACGTAGCTCTAAGTCGTTTAGACGTAGCTCTAAATCGTTCGGGGCAAGTAGTTTAGATGTCGTTTCGTTGCGGCGCGAAGTCGTTTTGGTTCTAAACGCGTGTACAACTTAATATGATTTACTATGTTTGATGACGTGCTGAGTAAAATAGCGGACAAACAGTCGGCGGAAGAGATTCGCGTACGCGCCGGCGGCGGCGGAGTAACGGTGGCGCTTTCGTCCGGAGCGAACATTGCCTTGCCCGAAGGCGTTCTGACGATTGCGGATGTGCTTAATCGCGCTACGAGAGGCTCCGTTCAAAGCGCGGAGGAAAGTTTGCGGCACGGGTTTGTCACCGCGCCCGGAGGACACAGGGTCGGCGTCTGCGGTTCGGCTATCGTGCGTAACGGCGAGCTAATGGGCTGGAAAGATATCAGCAGCGTTAATATTCGCCTATGCAAAGCAGTACCCGGCATCGCGGACCGGTACGCGGATCCGGTTAGGTCTACGCTGATTATATCGCCGCCCGGCGGAGGCAAAACTACATTTCTGCGTGACCTGATTCGCGCAACATCCAACCGCGGATATATGGTCAGCGTTGCGGATGAGCGCGGAGAAATAGCCGCGTTGGTTAACGGAGTTCCCGCGCTGGACGTCGGGCGCAATACCGATGTTATCGAGGGCACGAGCCGAGCTGACGCCGTGATGATGCTGCTTCGCGCAATGGGTCCGGATGTGATCGCGACGGACGAAATTACCACACAAGCCGACTGCGAAGCCTTGCGTCGGGCGGCTAATTGCGGGGTAATTCTGTTCGCTACCTCTCACCGCGAGGACACGGATACATCAATGTTTGAGCGCGTTATTAAAATCAGAGTACAAAACAGACAGAGGGAATACGAGGTGATAAGATGCTGAAAATCATTGGCGCGGCTACCGTAATTGCCGCCGCGGGTACAATCGGAGTAACATACGCGGCGGAACTCAGTCGCCGCGCGCGCAACATCAAATCTTTTACAGACGCGCTTCCGGCGCTGCGACGCGAGATTTGCGATATGCTGACGCCTACATTGGACGCTATCGCGGTAAGCGAGATACGATTTGAGCCGCTGATCGACATTGATGAGGTTCGCCAACTGCGCCGGTTGCTGGGCAAAGTCGGCGCGGAGGAACAGCGCATTGCAATCACCCGCGCCGAGAGTCGCTTAACCGCGATGTATGAGAAGATTGAGCGCGAACGCAAAAGCAAGGGGAAAGTGTTTGCCGCCGTATGCTTGTCCGTCGGGTTGATGATCGCTATTGTACTTATTTGATTGAACATACAGGAGAACACCAATGAATGTTGATTTGATTTTCCGAATAGCGGCGGTGGGCATAATCGTTTCCGTCCTGAATATACTGCTGTCCCGCAGCGGAAGAGATGAACAGGCGCTTATGACTACCATTGCCGGTTTAATTGTAGTGCTTGTAATAGTTGTTCGGGAGATAAGCGATTTGTTTACGTTGATCAAAAGACTGTTCGGATTCTGAATGTCATAGCGAGAGCAAGAGCGAGAGCGAGAGGTTATACAAATGGAAATACTGCTTAAAGCAGCGGCGATAGGCATAGCCGCGTCCGTAATCGGCTTGGTGATACGCAGACAAAACCCGGATATGGCGCTTATGCTTACGTTGGCGGTCACGGCGGCAATGCTTACGGGAGCTGCCGCGCTTATAACTCCGCTGCTCAGTTTTATAAACGAATTGGCGGAAAACGCGGGAATATCATCCGAACTGCTGTCTCCCGTGCTGAAAGCCGTGGCAATTTCAACAGTGGGTAAAGTTGCGTCGGACGTTTGCCGCGACGCCGATCAGAGCGCGCTGTCAGGTTCGATAGAGTTTTGCGCGGCGCTTGCCGCTCTGATCTGCGCGATTCCGCTGACCAGAGCAATATTGATGGCATTGAAAGAGATGATCTGAATACGCCGTACACACACGTTGTAAGTTAACTCAGAAAGGGGCGGAATCGTGTCGGAAATCACGGAAGCCATTCAGGCGCCGCTGTCTCAGCTTGGAGGGATATTCGGAGTTGCGTTCCGAAGCGCGGCGATAGTGCTTGTTATCTCGATATTAGTGGGCATTGTCGGCAAGCTGGCAATAAGCGGGGATAAAACAGTTGACCTTGCCGGAGTGCTTGTGATCAGTATGCTGGCGGTAGGCGACGCGCGAGCGTTCATGGGATTAGGCAAAGAGACGATTTCGGGTCTGAGCGATTTTTCCAAGGCACTTCTGCCAACGCTTGCCGCGGCGGCCGCGGCAAGCGGCGCGCCGGCAAGCTCGGCGGCGCAGTTCACCATTACGGCACTGTTTATGGATATCCTGATAACCGTATCGAAGGACATACTCACTCCGATGATATTCTGTTACCTTGCCGCGGAGATTGCCGGAGCCGCGAGCGATAGCGAGATTATGTCGGCGGCGGCGGGATTCCTTAAATGGGCATGCGCCGGTCTGCTGACAATAATAGTTTTGGTATTTGTGCTGTTTTTAAGTATCAGCGGAATAGTAGGCAGCGCAACAGACGCGGCGGCGATTCGCGTTACGAAAACGGCTATCAGCACCGCGCTTCCGGTAGTAGGGGGAATATTAACCGATGCGGCGGGAAGTGTACTTGCGGGGGCAATGACATTACGCAATACAATCGGCATAACCGGAATGGCGTCCGTGCTGACGATCAGCCTGATTCCGTTCCTGCGGCTCGGCGCGCAGTATTTGCTTTATAAAGCGTCCGGCAAACTCTCCGCCGGAGTGACCGGCGGACGAATCGCCCGGCTTGTCAGCGGTATCGCCTCCGCGTTCGGACTGTGTCTTGCAATGGTAGGCGCGTGCGGGCTAATGCTGTTTTTCTCGCTGATTGCGATGCTGTCTGTTCGGGGAGGGATGTAATCGTGGCGGCGTGGGTTCTGACCGTAGCGGCAGCGTCGTTTGTAGGAGGACTTGCGGCGGCGATAACTCCGCGCGGCAAGCAGCGCGACTTAGTATGTTTTATCGCCGGACTGATGACTATCGCGGTAATGCTGACAGCCGCCGGCAGAATCGATTTCGGCGCGTACACTAACTACTTGGAGGAATTTGAGCTTCAGCTCTCGGAACCCGCCGCGTTATTGCAGGCTGACAGCGACGCGGAACTAATTTCCGTCATAAAAGAAAAAACCGCGGCGTATATTTGGGATAAGACCGGCGTGGAAGTTAACGACATACGTTTAGAGCAGTTCGATGACGACGGCTATCCGATTCCGGTCGAGGTTTGGCTGAACGCCGTGTATGACGCGGCGGCAAGTGAAATCCTCACTAAGGAACTCGGTATTGCAGCGGGAAATCAGCACTGGTATACTTGAAGCGTTTTACAGAAAAACCGAAAAACAAAGGAGGCATACTACGATGCCGATTATACAACTGATAAAGAAATATAAGTACATAGTGATTGCGTTTGCCGCGGGCATAATTCTGCTTTTGCTGCCGAGAACATCCGGCGGGCAAGCGCGGGACGCTCCGCTTGTCACTACGGTATCTATGACCGCTTTGCAAAACTCGGGAGACAGCGCGGACGCCAAACTTGCCGCCGTTTTGGGAAAAATCGACGGAGCGCGTAATCTCAGCGTAGCGGTAAGCGATAGCGGAGCGATAATAGTTTGCGGAGGCTTAACGCCGGATTTGAAACTTAAACTGACGCTTGCGGCTTCGGCTTATACAGGGTTGAGCAGTGAGAAAATAATAATCTTAAAAGGAGCAGAGCAATGAAATTATTTAAGAGGAACGCGATTATCCTGACCGTAATTGCGTTTGTGTGCGCGGCGGTGTACTTAAACTGGGCGTATAACCGCCCGGAGGACATAGAAACCAACGCGTCCGACCATATTGACGCAACTGAGACTCAGGGACTATTCTACGACGGCGCGGAGTCGGTCGGCGCGGACGAATTCGGACTAAGCCAAGCACTAACCGTCAGCGAATATTTCGCTAACGCCCGGCTCGCCCGGCAACAGGCGCGTGACAGCGCGGTGAATATTCTGCGGCAGAACGGTGAGAGCGACAATGTCTCCGAGGAAGTGAGAGACCGATCAATGGCAAGCATTTCCGCAATGGCAGAGTACTCGCTAAGCGAAGCGGAGATCGAGAGCCTTGTCCGCGCTAAAGGGTTTGACGAATGTGTGGTATTCCTCAGCGATAACAGCATTACAATTACGGTTCCCGCGCCGCCCGAGGGTCTTGCGGAAAGCGCGGTGGCGCGTATTACAGACGTCGTGATCACGGAAACCGATATAGGCTATGAACAAATAAAAATAGTAGAGGTTAAATAAATTTTCAAACCGCCATAACGGCAGCGGGAAGGCATTAACGCCTTCCCGCTGCCGCAGCTTCATGCGTTTGCAAATTACACACTTCCGTCCGAATTCCGCGGCGCGGCGGAGCAGTCGCGTCTCTGAAACGCCGTGTAGCTTTGCAGCGTCTGCTGAGATGTTGCGGCGGGCTGTTGCTTCGGCGTAAACATTTTGGTTGCGAACGCCCGCTGACAAATTGGGTTGCCGACGCGGTTGAAGTCCGTACTCAACGTCTTCGGCACATCTTGACCCGGAAGCGCGGAAGCGCGGGCGTAGTCAGCGCCAGACCCCGGCATTTGCGGCAGTACCGCAGTCGGCTGACCGCTGACTGACGGCGGAGCCGCGTCCGCGGGTTTCGTGTTCGGCGTCAATCCCGCGGAAGCGTCCATTTGAAAGCGGCTAAGCGCTTCTAACGTATTATTGTTTAACTGTGCCATCGGTTTTCTACCTCTTTCATATTGCGTTTTGTTCACTACGATTTCATCTTGCGCGATTACAGGATTATCATTGCCGAACATTTGCGTAATATAAGAGGTAATGTTTGATATAAAAGGGAGCAAACGGTTAAATTAAGCAAGTAATACACAAGACAGATGTAAATTTGCGTAAAATGCAAATCAAAGTTTAATCTTTTGTGAAATCAAGGTCTGTATCACAAACACAAACGCTTAAGCCTGTTGCCCGTTGAGCCGACGGCGTCGGCGACAGCGAGATCTGTTGGGGGTTTATGTCTGTAAAAAATAAAAAAGTAAAAAAGTGCTTGACAGACCATATTATATGATATATAATATAAATACTGAAATAATATTATTTAGCATTTTAATGAAAGGAAACAAACATATGACTTTTCAAGTTGGGTCCGCGCTGTTGGACGCCTGCGCGTTGGCGGTCATTAACCGCAGCGATGCATACGGATATAGCCTTACGCGGAGCTTAAAGAGTGTCATTGAGGTGTCGGAGTCCTCGCTCTATCCGGTGCTTCGCAGACTGCGAAACGACAATCTTCTGACTGTGTACGACGTCTCACACGATGGCAGAAACCGCAGATACTATCGGGTTACGGAGGATGGCAAGACCAAGCTCGCGGAATTCGCGGCGGAATGGAGGATTTTCAAGGAGCGCGTTGACAAAATCTTTAGCGGCGGCGACGACGCTGACGGTATAAACCTTGAAATTGACAGCGGAGAGGAAGAACTATCGGACGGAGGCATTGACAATGAATAAACGGCAGTTTCTTAATGAGCTTGAATATCAACTTCGGCGTATGCCGCAGGCGGAGCGCGACGACGCCGTAAGATACTACGACGAATTCATCAGCGACGCGGACAACGAGGCTGACGCGATATCCGGGCTGGGATCGCCGGCAAGCGTGGCGGCTGATATTATAGCGGAATGGGGCGCGCTGACCATAGCGCAAAGTTCCGAAGCGTCCGGCGCGGATACAAAGACAGCCGGCGCAAAACGGAAAAGCAACGCGTTTAAGGTGTTTTGGATCGTGCTGCTGTCGGTATTCGCGGCGCCGGCGGCGCTTCCTGTCGCGTTGGCAATCGGGGCGGCGGCGTTAGCGATTGGGTTTGCCCTTTTGGCGGTGGTATTGTCGATTGCGGCGACGGCTGCCGCGCTTATAATAAGCGTACCTGTAATGCTGGTGCTTGGAATAACTGCCATCCCTATGAGTCCGCTAAGCGCGTGTATGGCAATCGGAATTGCGCTGGCGTCATTCGGGATAGGGGTAATGCTGATTAAGACGGTTAAGATTATCGCCAAGCATGGGTTTGGAGGACTGGTGCATTGGATAAGCGGCATCATAAAAAGAAGGAGCGGAAAATGAAGGAGCGGAAAATGAAAAAAGAAATTTGGTGGATAATAGGCGGGACAAGTCTTGTACTCGGTTTGATTCTGATCGCCTTCGCCTCGTTCGGCGGCGCGGGAGGCATATACATAACGGACAATGGACTCGAGATCGTCGGCGAAACGATTGTCAAAGAGGAAACCATTCGCGCGGGATTTACGGCAGTTAACGTTTACTGCGATCTTTCTGAGGTGGAGATGCGTCCGTCGGCGGACGGTTCATACGGATATAAGATCACCTATACAGACAGCCACTTTGCGGATGTTTCGGCGGAGGTAGCAGGCGGAACGCTGACAATTTCCAATAAGAATATTAAGCCATGGACGGTAAATCTTTCGCTTCCATGGGTGATCGGCGCCGAATTTAAGCTCGTGATAACGTATCCGGCGAACTCGACATTCGAGCGTGTGGATATCGAAAGCGCATTGGGAACCGTAAGGTTGAACGACTTTGAGACCGAGACGCTTAACGTTACAGCTGATTGCGGCGACGTAAGCGCGGACGGCGTTGTGTCGCGCAATACGGAAATGAACCTCGAAATGGGGAAATTGAAATTCGCCGGAACGCTCTATGATCATACCGAACTGTCTCTCGCATGCGGAGATTTGAGCTTTGACGGAGAACTGTACGGATATACGGATGTCGTCGCGCACCTCGGAAATGTCAGCATTAACACGGCGGTGCCGGAGGAAGACTACGCGTTTGATCTGGAGGTTTCGCTCGGCAATATTACCGTCGGTGGAAGAAGCGCTTCCGGCAGCACTTCGGTTATAGGCGGAACCGGCGATAATTCTCTCCGCGTTAAGTGCGACCTCGGGAACATAGACGTAACCTTCGCAAGGGACGGCGCGGCGGCTGTCGGACGTAAATAACGCGAGAGTTGTCAGGTATCAGAAAATAGTTGTCAGTTATTAGAAAATAGTTGTTAGTTATTAGTTGTTTTAGTTGTTAGGGAATTCTCCCAAACATTGGGATAACTATCCCTGACACGCGGATAGCTATCCCTGACTCGCGGATAGCTATCCCTGATACGCGGATAACTATCCCTGACTCGCGGATAACTATCCCTGACACGCGGATAACTATCCCTGACTCGCGTGGTGTACCCCGAGGAGCGCGGGGTACACCCCGAGGAGCGCGGGGTATACCCCGAGGAGCGCGGGGTACACCCCGAGGAGCGCGGGGTACACCCCGAGAAGCGCGGGGTGTACCCCGAGACACACGTAGAACACCCGCAAATCCGGCGGATGTTTATTTTTTGACCGGGGCTGCGCGCTCCATTTTATATAAATGTCTTGCAAACGAGCGCAAATGCAGGTATAATAAAATCGTCTCACACCCCGCTATTCGCCGTAGTCCTCCAGGAGGCTGAGCAGCGCTTCCGTACCGAATACTGTTATCCCTTGCCGAAGCGCGGTTTTGTCCTCCGCCGGAAGGTTCGGCAGCATTTCATAGGTGTCGATAACTTTGCCGAACTCGTCGTAAACCACCAGTTCGCCGCCTTTTGATTGTACGGTGTAGATGTCTCTCGCGGCCTGCGCGCGAGTTTCGTCCGGCGCGGATATGTCCGAGAACGCGGGCATGGCGCCGCTGTACCGGCTCTTGCCGTCGCTTAATAATTGCGGAACTGCCGTCGTCGCGGCAAAAGCCAATAAGAACGCCGTTATTCCTATAGCAACGTGTATGATTGTGGAGTAAAATTTATTGTTCACGATAACGCCCTCCGCGTTTATGCAAAGACCTCTGCAAATTTCTAATATCAGTATTCCCAAGTAAAGGCGGCAATATACAAGAAAATGGAAAAGACAATTATTACAACCGACGCGCCGCGTATAGGGATTATCGCGGAGTTCAACCCATTCCACCTTGGTCACGCGGAGCATATCAGGCGTTCGCGTGAAATAGTCGGCAGCGGCGCGGTTATCATTTGCGCAATGAGCGGTAACTTTGTTCAGCGCGGCGATGTAGCTGTATACTCGAAACGCGCCCGCGCGCTTGCCGCGGCGCAATCGGGCGCGGATTTAGTCGTCGAGCTGCCTGTCGCGACGGCACTCGGATCGGCGGGATATTTCGCGGAAGGCGCGGTGAGGCTGCTTAATCTTATAGGCGTCGACTACCTTGCTTTCGGCAGTGAAAGCGGCAGCTTGACCGAGCTTTCCGAATGTGCGGAGATGTCACGCCGCGCGGAGGTGAATGTCCTGATTCGCGAGGAGATTAAGCGCGGAATCGGCTACGCGTCAGCGCGGCAAAGCGCGTTGGAACGCTTTAGCGGAAGAGATATGAGCTTGCTTCGGCTGCCGAATAATATTCTTGCGGTCGAGTACCTGAACGCGCTCGAAAACACGTCAATCACTCCGCTGACTATTAAGCGCGAGCGCGGATCGGACAGCGCGAGCGAAATACGTGAGCTTCTGCGGCGCGGCGCGGACGTGTCCGGGCGCTTGCCTATATCCGCCGCGAAGATTTACGCCGCCGAAACCCGTCGCGGCAACGCTCCGATGTTTTTGACCGCGCTTGACGCGTCGATTATGACGCGTCTGCGCTGTATGAGTACCGACGAGTTCGACGCGCTTCCCGACGCTGACGAGGGGTTGGGACGCGCTGTCTTCAACGCGCTTCGGTTCGCGCGAACGACGGACGAGCTGTTCGCGGCGGCAAAGTCGAAGCGCTACACGATGACAAGAGTTCGCCGCGTTGTTCTATGCGCGTTTTTGGGTATTCGCGCCGACGACCGCAAAAAAGAACCCGCGTTTGCCGCGGTACTCGCCGCGTCCAAGCGCGGGAATGATCTTGTGAAAATGTCAAAACTGCCGTTAATACGCGGCAGTCGGGACAACTTAGTTGGTAGTTGTTAGAAAATAGTTGGTAGTTGTTAGAAAATAGTTGTTAGAAATTAGTAGATAGTTGATAGAAATTAGTTGTTAGTTGTTAGTTGTTAGCCCCCGTCCCTCGTCCCCCCGCAGGGTACTAATTTCTAATAACTATTTTCTAACAACTATTTTCTAACAACTAATTTCTAACAACTATTTTTTCATCTTCCCGATACCGCTTAATCGCTCAAGCGCGGCATTAAGGGTCTCCGAACGCTTGGCGAAGTGCAGACGAATCAGATTATTTACCGGCTCCGCGAAAAAGCTTGAGCCCGGTACCGCGCCGACTCCTATGATCCGCGCTAAATCCTCGCAGAATCTGAGGTCGTCAGCGCAGCCGAACTCGCTGATGTCAAGCATAACGTAATACGCGCCCTGCGGTTCTGTAAACGGAAGTCCGATTTGTCTCAGTCCGTTCAGGAATATCGTCCGCAGTTCCGTGTACTTTGCGCGGAGATCCGTATAGTACGAATCCGGGAAATTAAGTCCCGCGACTGCTGCCTCCTGCAAAGGCGCCGCCGCGCCGACCGTCAGGAAGTCGTGAACTTTCTTCGCGGTTTCTGTTATTCGTCCCGACGCGATAATATAACCAAGCCTCCAACCGGTAATGGAATACGTTTTCGACAGGGAACCGCACGAAATCGTGCGCTCCCACATATCGGGCAGTGACGCCGCATAGGTATGCCGAAACGGATCGTAGACTATATGTTCGTAAACCTCATCTGTTATAATATACGCGTCGTACTTTTTGGCAAGATCGGCAATGATCAGCAGTTCATCATAAGAAAACACTTTGCCGCTCGGGTTTGATGGGTTACACAGGATCAGAGCTTTCGCGCCGGAACGGAACACGGATTCAAGCTCATCGGGGTCGAAGCTGAACTCCGGCGGACGCAGAGGGATGTAAACAGGCTCCGCGCCTGACAGGAGCGCGTCCGCTCCGTAGTTCTCATAAAATGGCGAGAACACAGCAACTTTGTCGCCGGGGTTAACTACCGTCATCATCGCGCACATCATCGCCTCGGTACTGCCGCACGTAACAACAATTTCCGTATTCGGGTCAATTTCGCGTCCCATATAACGCGATTGCTTTGCCGCGAGCGCGTTACGGAAGTTCCGCGCTCCCCACGTTACGCTATACTGATGGGGTCCGGACGCGGCGATTTCGGCAAGGCGATCGGTTATCTCACGCGGCGGATCGAAATCCGGAAATCCCTGCGACAAGTTGATTGCGTCGTACTGCTGAGAGATTCGCGTCATTCGGCGAATCACGGAATCGGTAAATCCGTAAGTGCGGTTTGAAAGCGGCTGCATTATGTTGCTCCTTGTTAATCCCGCCTTAGCGGCAGCGTCGGCGGGTTGATGTAAAAAGACCTCCTCGGAAACTGTGCCTAATTTCGTTGTCCTCCCTTGCGGTATCTATATACAGCGGCGGTCGTCCGCCTTATTATACGCAGTTTCCGAGGAGGTCTGCTTATCATCTACCACTTGTCATCGCCGGCGCGTTCAGGTATAACGAGTTCCATCGCTGCAACAGCGACCTCGATCATATCGTCGTCAGGCTCATAGACGGTAAAGTTTTGAATCCACCTGCCCGGCGCGGATAGCGCGCGGGTAAACCAATTGTCATAGCGTCCGACAAGACGATTGAACTC
>JAITKN010000023.1 GCA_031278415.1 Oscillospiraceae bacterium | reverse complement strand
AAGCAGCGGCGTAACCGGATGGCTCGACTCGACCGGCGCGCAAATACCTTCGCCGTATACTATTAGCACAAGCGCTTCGCCGGTTACCATTACATACAACGGGTTAAATCTGCCCGCTGATTACTGGCAGCCGCAGCTTGTTACGGACATCAACGCATCATCCGGGACGATTTCCGGTACGTTGACGCTGAAAAATACCCGGACCGGAGCGACGTATACTTTCGGCTCTAACACGTACTACCCGGGTTACGGTCCGTGGACGCTGTACAACAACAGCGGAACAATGATTCCCGCCGGAAACTATCAGGTAACTTTTACCGTCACCACCGACACAAATTTGACGGTAAGCAGCTTGAAATTCATCGCGTCACAGTGGAATCTCTACAAGCTGACCAACACGACTGATACACAGCCGACTGTAACTTATGTCACGGGCGGTTACGGGCAGTCCAACACGCCGATAGGCTATGACGGGACGGGCAACATCTATTGGGGCATATATGAGGGCGACCGCAGTTATTACCAGTATAACATATCAACCGGCGCTGTCGCTAAGTTTACACCAGCGAACGGCGGAGACGACTTCTACGGCGCGGGCGCGGCGTATATAGCGCATGACAACACAGTAATATTCGGCAGCGACAGCGGAACGATTTACAAGCAGTCCGTAAGCAGTTTCACCGCGCAGGGACAAACGCTTGACCTCAGCACTATCCAACCCGATGCGGGACAAGTGCGCTCCACGCTTGCTTATGACGGGCAGAAGATCCTCTACTTCACAAGCAAAGGGACCGGCGCGAACGGTTACCTGTGGGGCATTGACTTCACGCTCGGCGTAGGGTTGCCTCAACTTCAACTCACCGGAAACTCAACGTCGACGCCGGCGATCTCGGATAGCGGCTACATCTACGTTGGATACAACAGCGGATTCTCGGCAGGCGGCGTGGTGGCGGTTCTTGCCAGTGCGTTCAGCGGAACGCCGATCACCATCTACACCGGCGACCCCGTGCAGTCCAGCCCGATTGTGTGGAGTGATACAGCCAACGACATAGATTATGTCTACTTCACGACAAACGCGAGTAATTCGCCGAATCACAATGGTTACTGCGCAAGTTATGTTCCCGGTGCATCCGGCGGGAACATAGTTTGGAACCCCAATAATCCGCCTGGTGTTCCCGGATCATATGCGCTGCAGGGTTTCGCGCATACTTCAGAAGTCGGACCTGTCGTCATCTACGGCGACGACAGTAATACTCTGTACGTTTTCCAATAATGCGCTCAAAACAGAAAATAAATAAGTGAAGGGAGGGTGAGGGCGCACCCTCACCCTCCGGCGAGATGAGAGGGCGGTGTGCGCCCTCTCATCTTTATGTATAAAAAAATCCTTTCTGTTTTTTTAGTGTTAGCCCTTGTTCTTGCGCTTGTTCCTGTGCTTCCGGCTTCAGCCGCAGGAAACGATGATATTTTACCTACAGTTACTTTCACAAGCGATGACGAGGCAAAGTTCAAAACTTTGTCGCTGTATTTGGATTCCACGCCCTTTATTACTCCCACATCTGAAACCGCATCTAAGCAGCTTGCGGGTACCGGGAATAGGACTGTAAGAATTCAAACGCCGGGAGTAACTGATTCACCGCCTTTTGGCGGTGTTCTGGGTTTTGCGATTACATGCGGTAATGTTTCCTCGGAACGCATTAACGTCGCTCCGTCAACAGTGCCTTCAACTGAAACAGCTATAACAATTGGGGAGTTTTCTACTCCCTCAAATAATAAAATAACCTATTACCTACTAAATAGTCAAAAATTGCGTTTCAATTACAACAATGTTACCGTATCAGACCCTGACATCACGATAACTTTGTTTTTCAATTTGGAGCAAGCGAACGATAAAACATTAACCTTAGTACAAACCGACAATGGCACATCTTCAAATGCAAACACAAATACACGTAATGAATACATCCTCACCGCGACGCCGGTGACTTACGGTTACGGGCTGAGCCATTGGGAATGCAAGGGCGCAAGCACGGATGACGCTTGGACAGTTGCCGAGGATTCCTGTCACAAGTCAACCTACACAGTCACGCTTGATGAGGATCGCGAGTACAAGGCGGTGTTCGCGGAGAAGTTTTTCCACGCGGTTTCCGCGCATCTGTCGGACGCTGTTTCCGATCCAGCTTATACGAACTATATAGAAAATGGCTACTGGACGGGTTACTCGTACGCGGCGGCGCCAATCCGCGAGGGTAATCCGGCGGCGTTGCACCTTACCGTACACGCTCCGCACGCCGTGGTTTTGCACGAGCAGGTAAAACAGATGACGGCGTACACGAATCACCCGGTTCTTGACCTTGATTTGAAAGTGTACGCGGGCGACAGCGCGGAATCGGGAACCCTGATATGGAACACGCCGTTTGATACAGAGAACACAACGAAGGTACTGGGCGGTTACGGTAACTTCCCCATTACACTGGTTATACCGGAGATGCCGTATACGGAGAAAATCACGGTTGTGTTCACGACGGGCGGCGAAGGTCAGGCGCATTATGTCGTTGATACGCAGACGCTTGACATTTCCGGAGTGATTCCGGATACGCTGAAAAGTGAACGCCTCGCGGCGATCACGGCACTTGAGACGTTCAGGGGGCAATATGATACTCTTGACAATCTGAAGTGGCGATTTCTTCTCAATTATACGCTCGACGACGCTTTAGAGCAGCTGACGCTGGACGAAACGGATACAACGGATGAAATAACCGCTATAGTCGATGCCGCTACAACGGAATTTTGGAGTATTGAGGAAGAAACGAACAACTTAATAGAGCCGAAAAGCCGCGACAGTTATATAATGGTGTCGTTTAATGGAACTCCGATACGCGGACCGACTGAGATTTACCAATCCGATATGTTTTTGGGGGTGCTAGAATGGATTTATCCCCGCGAGAAAGGATTCTGGTATCTTGACGTAAATGGGGGCGTGTACGGTTGGTGGATAAATGGTTACGGCGGACGTATGTTCACCGAAAATGAGCTGTTCACAAGGAAGCTTGAAACGGACATAATCGCGCCCAGCAAGACTTTCCGTGCGGGAGAGGATTTGCCGGAAAGCGGTGTAATCCATGGTCCGCAGAGCGGAGGGCTGACATATAGCGTCAACGGATTTTTTGCCAACTTCGGAGTGAGCGGCTGGTGGTGTTCTGATTATGAGTTGTTCTCGTGGGGAGTACCCGGACTGAGCATAAAGTCAGACGGACAAGGTACTTTTGATGAAGGAATGAGCTTGACGTGGGCAAAGACGGTATTGGCGGACGCGGGCGTCACACAATCGCA
The DNA here is from genome assembly GCA_031278415.1 of Oscillospiraceae bacterium. Classification (GTDB taxonomy): domain Bacteria; phylum Bacillota; class Clostridia; order Oscillospirales; family Oscillospiraceae; genus JAISJH01. The sequence goes on along the minus strand of JAITKN010000023.1, from coordinate 2,741 downwards.
GCTTGACGCCGCCATAGGAACAGAAGCCCGGAGTTATTCCGTATTACTGTCGGTGTTGAATGAAAAGTTCTCGACAGAACTTGACGGGCAAGATTGGAAGTTGCCGCCCGCTTTCACGGCGGACACGGGAGTGCAAGCCGCGTTGGCACTATGTAACGCGCTGACGGACACTTCGGGTGAAGAGGAAATCATAGCCGCAAAGGCCGCATATGACGCGCTTCCGGCAACATTCTGGAACGCTCAATACGCGAAATCGCTCTTCCAAATATACGAACCCTACAAAACGGCGTACGATAAGCTGATCGCGGCGGGCATAGACGATCCGCTGCCGTCCACACCGTACTCTGACGCGTTAGCGGCGGCACTGAACGGAATCAAGACGACTACGTCAGATCCCATAGTCGGCAGTGTCGGCGGCGAATGGGCGGTACTCGCATTGGCGCGAGGCGGGATGTTGGGCAAGTCTTCTACGGAAATAGCGGCTAATCCCATTACGGCGAGTTACCTTGCCAACCTCCGCAAACAGATAGAAATAGCGTACTCTAAGACCGGTAATGAAGTCATTCTCGACAGCAACAAGCCGACGGAGAATGAACGCGTAATCCTCGCGCTGACCGCGTTGGGAATCGACGCTTCGGACTTTGAGGGATATGACCTTGTCTCGCCTCTGCTTGATACGAATTACGTGTATGAGCGGACATTGAACGACGTGATATTCGCGCTGCTTGCGTTGGACAGTATGCCTTACTATCCCGAAAACACCGCAATTCGGGAGGAATACGTAAGTCACATAGTTGCCGCGGCACTTGTCGGCGGCGGGTGGACGGTGATAGGCGAGACGGCGGACGTTGACATAACGGCAATGACGTTACAGGCGCTTGCGCCGTACTACACCGCCGATAATGATGTTGCGGCAGCGGCGGACGCCGCGCTTGCGTGGCTGAAATCGGCGCAGAACGATCACGGCGGGTTCGGCGGGATGAGCGGGGAAATGAGTACATGCAGTACGGCGCAGGTCGTGACCGCGCTTGCCGCGCTCGGAATCAATCCGGTATACGAGGAAAACGGCTGGACGAAGTCGGGCGACTGGAATCCCGTCGTCGCGATGCTTGCGAACTACAATGAGGCGGGTTGGTTCGGCGAGAACGACACCTCGGAATTCAATTCTATGTCCACGGAGCAAGCCGCCTACGCGCTTGTCGCGTACGACAGATTTATCAACAACGCGAACAGTCTGTACGATATGAGCGATATGTTTGACGCGGACTCGTCACGGCTTCTTGCGGAAGCTAAATCGGCGAAGATTGCCGCGATAAACGCCATAGCCGACGGGCAGACCGCAGAACTCTACACATCCGCGTCGTGGGATGCCTTCACGGCGGGCGTGACCCGCGCAATCGCGCAGGTTAACGCGGCTCAAACGATTGAAGATGTCGGCAGCGTGGCGATCCCGTCGGTAGATGTGTTGGTGACGCTCGCGGGCGAACTCGCGGCGGCGAAGGATGCAAAGACCGCGCTGATCAACGCTGTGACCAACGGACTTACCGAGGGCAATTACACCGAAGAATCGTGGAGCGCGTTGGGAACGGCGATAACAAACGCGATTGATGCGGTCGAGGCGGCAACTACGCTCGACGCGGTTAACGCGGTCGAGGTTCCGGTTGCGAGCGGACTTGTACTCAAAGCGACGGAACACGAGGCGGCGCAGACGGCAAAGACCGCGCTGATCAACGCGGTGACCAACGGACTTACCGAGAGCGATTACACCGCAGACTCGTGGAGCGCGTTGGAAACGGCGATAACAAGCGCGATTCAGGCGGTCGATGAGGCAGCTACGCTCGACGAGGTTAACGCGGTCGAGGTTCCGACTACGAGCGGACTTGTGACGATTGCGTCCGTTTTAGCGGAAGCGAAAGCGGATAAAATAGCGGACATTGAAGCCGTGGCTGACGATTTAGATGAGCACGATTATACCGCCGAGTCGTGGGCAAGATTTCAAGCGGAGATAGCGAAGGCGATTGCCGACGTTCACAAGGCGAAGGATATTCAAGAGGTTGAAGATGTGGATATTCCGGACGCCGGTATACCGGAGCCTATCACTGATAAGTCTGCGCTGAACGCCGTAATCGCGCGAGCGGAATCGATAGCGAGAGGCAATTACACGAGTGACACGTGGAACAGACTGCAAAATGCTCTGACGGCGGCGAAAGCGGCAGCGTCTGATACATTTGCCGAACAGTCAGAGATAGACGCCGCAAGGGCTGCCCTTGAGTCTGCGATAAGCGGGCTTAAGACGGGTAGCGCAAGCGGTGGCGGCGGCGGCGGCGGAACTTCCGCAACGCCTACGCCTACGCCTACGCCTACGCCGACGCCGAGCGCGGTACCGGACGAGGTTACGGAGTCCGGCGTGACAATCACGGCTGAGACGATCGGCGAGGTCTACGGCGATGTGCGCGAGACGGACTGGTACGCCGCCGACGTCGCCTTCGTGACGGCGCAGGGTCTGATGAAGGGCAAGGGCGACACCGGCACATTTGCGCCCGAGGACTCAACGACTCGCGCCGAGTGGGTGACGATTCTGGCGCGGCTCGAGAACGCGCCCGCCGCGAACGAGAACTCCAGCCCGTGGTATCAAGCGGTACTCGACTGGGCGACCGCGGAAGGTCTCACGGACGGCGCAAACCCGACCGCTTCGATCACGCGTGAGCAGCTCGTTACGATCCTGTGGCGATACGCCGGGG
>JAITKN010000145.1 GCA_031278415.1 Oscillospiraceae bacterium | reverse complement strand
TTCCCGCCACAGAGAAATGATTTCCCGCCACAGTGAAAAGATTTCCCGCCACAGAGAAATGAATTCGCGCCACAGGGAAATGACTTCGCGCCACAGGGAAATGACTTCGCGCCACATATAAACGGCTTACAGCTGCGTGCCGTAGATATGCGGATATAGTTAAGTTGCACACTTGACTTGCGGAACGCTTTGCGGTATAATAGGAAGCAGAAAAAGATTAAGATTAAGGAGTGACGGATTTATGACTGAAACGCGTAAGCAGCTTGCCAAGGAGAAGGCAAAGACCATTGTTGCCAAGATGAGTCCGGAGGAGATTTGCTTTCAGCTGCGCTATGACAGCAAGGCAATAGAGCGTCTGGGGATTCCGGAGTACAACTACTGGAACGAGGCGCTTCACGGAGTAGCACGGGCGGGAACCGCTACGAGCTTCCCGCAGGCAATCGCGCTCGCGGCGGCGTTCGACGAACAGTTGATGCTGCGCGCGGCCGATGCCATTTCCACCGAGGGCCGCGCTAAGTATAACGCGGCGGTCAAGCGCGGCGACCGCGGCATATACAAAGGCTTGACGTTTTGGAGTCCCAACGTCAACATTTTCCGCGACCCGCGTTGGGGGCGCGGTCACGAAACCTATGGCGAAGACCCGTACCTGACCGCTAAACTCGGCGTCGCGTTCGTCAAGGGGATGCAGGGCGAGGGCGATACGCTTAAAACCGCGGCTTGTGCCAAACACTATGCCGTACACTCCGGTCCGGAGCATTTGCGGCACGAGTTCAATGCCGTCGTCAGCAAGAAGGACTTATGGGAGACCTATCTTCCGGCGTTTGAGGCTCTGGTCAAAGACGCGGAAGTCGAAGCGGTTATGGGCGCGTACAACGCCGTTTACGGCGAACCCGCGTGCGGAAGCGTGTTCCTGCTGACGGAGATTCTGCGCGAAACATGGGGATTCGACGGTCACGTGGTGTCCGACTGTTGGGCCATTGCGGACTTCCACAATAATCACAAAATCACCGCTTCCCCGCGTGAAAGTGCCGCGAAAGCGCTGAAAGCGGGCTGTGACCTTAACTGCGGCAACACGTATCTGCATCTTATGGGCGCTCTGCAAGATGGGCTGATCGACGAAGACGAGCTTCGCGCCGCCGCCGAACGGGTTCTGACGACACGGATCAGGCTCGGCATACTCGGGGACGAAGGTAGTGAGTACGACGACATTCCGTTTGACGCTAACGCAAGTCCTCAGCATCGTGAGCTTGCGGATACAGCCGCGCTTGAGAGTATGGTGCTGCTCAAAAACGATGGGATTCTGCCGCTCGACAAGTCGAAGCTGACCAAAATAGCCGTGATAGGACCTAACGCGGACAGCCGCGCGCCGCTTAAAGGCAATTACTATGGCACCGCGCCGGAATACATAACCGTATTAGAGGGTATTCGCCGCGCGGTCGGCGAAGAGACGCGTGTACACTACGCGGAAGGCTGCCACTTATACCGCGCGGCGTCAGAGTTCCTGACCGAACGCGATAATCGATTGGCGGAAGCCATTTCGGCGGCGGAAGACGCTGACTTGACCATACTGGTGCTCGGCTTAGACGAAACGATAGAGGGCGAGGAGGGCTTCGACGGCGCGGACAGCGACGCTTATTTTGACGTCGGCGGCAACGACTTCGACCAACGCGCTTATTTTGACGCGGATGGCACCACTCAGGGCGGCGACAAGAAAGATCTCCGTCTGCCTAAGTCTCAGCGCGTACTGTTGGAAACAATTACCGCGGTAGGCAAACCGGTTATTCTGGTTTTAATGGCGGGCAGCGCGCTTGATTTACGTTGCGCTGACGCGAGCTGCGCGGCGATTCTGGACGCGTGGTATCCGGGCGGACGCGGCGGTCTCGCGGTCGGCAAAATTTTGTTCGGAGACGCTTCGCCATGCGGGAAATTGCCGATTACATTCTACAATAAGACCGAAGATCTGCCGGACTTCTCAGATTACAGTATGACGAACCGGACTTACCGCTACTTCACCGGCGATACGCTGTACCCATTCGGCTACGGGCTGACGTACGGCAATGTCAGCGTAGAGAGCGCGTCGCGAAACGGCAATACCATAACCGCGTCTGTCAGAAACATCGGCAATCGAGCTGTTAAGGACGTTGTTCAAGTCTACTACAAGGCACACAGCGAGTTCGCGCCGGCAAATCCCGTACTGGTCGGGTTCGCCAAAGCCGAGTTTCCCGCGGGCGAGAGCAAAACCATTTCCATTGAGCTTTCGCCCAACGCGTTTACGGCGGTAAATGATAACGGCGAACGTATTCCCGCGCCTTCCGGCACGCTTTACATCGGAACCGGACAACCGGATAAGCGTACAGAGACGTTGACAGGGCAAAAATCAATTCAATTGGAGGCAATATAAATGGACATCTTCAATATTCCCGCGATAAAATACGAGGGCGCGGAGTCGCGCAATGAGTTCGCGTTTAAGTTTTACGATGCCGATCGCGTAATTCTCGGCAAACAGATGTCAGAGTGGCTTCCGTTTGCTATGTCGTGGTGGCATAATCTCGGCGCGGCGGGTACGGATATGTTCGGCGCGAGTACCGCCGACAAGAGTTTCGGCGCAAGCGTCTCGAACGCGGCGGCTCACGCGAAGGCTAAAGCTGACGCGGGTTTTGAGTTTATGCGGAAGCTCGGTCTGAGGTATTTCTGCTTTCACGACATCGACTTAGTCGCGGAACAGGGGTCGCTGGCGGAGCAAAATGCCGCGTTGGACGCAATCGCGGACTATATCTGCGAGAAAATCGAGCATACCGGCATAAAAGCACTTTGGGGTACCGCTAATTTGACCTCTAACCCGCGCTTTATGAACGGCGCGGGAAGCTCCGGCAGTCCGGACGTGTTTGCTCGCGCGGCGGCTAATGTCAAAAAGTCGATTGACCTGACTATGCGGTTCGGCGGGCGCGGGTTCGTGTTCTGGGGCGGACGCGAGGGCTATGAAACGTTGTGGAATACGGATATGAAGTTTGAGCAGGAGAACATAGCTTCTCTGATGCGGCTCGCGGTTCGCTACGCTCGGGAAAAGGGCTTTACCGGCGACTTTTACATTGAGCCTAAACCCAAAGAGCCGATGAAGCATCAATACGACTTCGACGCGGCTACCGCTATCGGCTTCCTGCGGCAGTACGGACTGGACGGAGATTTCAAGCTGAACATAGAGGCTAACCACGCTACTCTTGCGGGACATACTTTCCGGCACGAACTGCGGGTCAGCGCGATTAACGGTATGTTAGGCAGCATTGACGCTAACATCGGCGATACGCTGCTGGGTTGGGACACAGACGAGTTCCCGTATGACGTTTATGACGCTGTTCAGGCAATGTATGAGGTCGTCAAAGCCGGAGGGCTGACCGGCGGCTTCAACTTCGACGCTAAGACACGGCGGTCGAGCAACACTTACGAAGATATGTTCCGAGGCTTTATACTCGGAATGGACACATTCGCCCTCGGTCTGATTAAAGCCGCCGCGATAATTGAGGACGGGCGAATTGACGATTTTGTCAAATCGCGTTACGATGGATACGACAGCGGAATCGGCGCTAAAATCCGAAGCGGCGATATAACTCTTGAGGAGTTGAGCGGCTACGCGCTGTCACAAGGCGAGCCGCCGCCGCCAAAAAGCGGCAAACAGGAGTGGCTTGAAAGCGTCGTTAATCAAATTCTGTTCGCGCCTCTTCCGTAACGGCGCCGAAATTTACGGTAAGCGCGTTCCGGATTCCGCTAAATTATCTCCGCTAAGTTGTCGAGGCGCGGATCTGATTTTCTGCAAGACTTGTTGATTAACTCGCCGGCCGAACGGGACGCGCGAAGTTCAACGCTCATAGTATCGTTGCAAAAACCGCTTTGTGCGTTCCTCGGCGGAGTTCCCGAAGACCTGAGCCGGGACGCCCCGTTCAATTACAACGCCCTCATCCATAAATATCACGTGGTCAGCGACATCACGGGCAAACGCCATTTCGTGCGTTACAATCACCATTGTCATATTCTCTTCCGCGAGAGAGCGAATGACCTTCAGGATTTCACCGGTCAGTTCCGGATCAAGCGCGCTGGTAGGTTCGTCAAAGAATAGGATTTCAGGGTTGAGTGCCATAGCTCTGGCTATGGAAACACGCTGTTGCTGACCGCCGGAAAGTTGATACGGGTACTCACGCTCCTTGCCGTTAAGTCCCATCTTGGAAAGCAGTTCCAATGCGCGTTCTGTGGCTTCAGCTTTGGTCTGTCCGAGTACGCTTATCGGGGCCTCGGTTATGTTACGCAGAACGCTGAAGTGCGGGAACAGATTGAAGTTCTGGAACACCAACCCGATTTTCAGGCGTATTCGCCGCAGTGACACGGCATCAGCATACAGCGGCTTGCCGCTCTCGGCGGTACTTACCATTATTTCGCCGTCAACGATTATCGTACCGCTGTCAATTGGTTCAAACTGAGTAATACAGCGCAACAGGGTACTCTTGCCCGAACCGCTCGGTCCGATTATGGCAAGTACACCTCCCGCGTTCACGGTCAGGGAAATGCCTTTAAGTACCTCGTTATCGCCGAAGTGCTTTTTTGCGTTTTCAACTTTCAGAATTTCAGTCATATCAAGCTCATTTGTCTTTGCTTTTCTTCTTAGCCCGAAGCTCGTGTTCTAATATTGACTTGCGCAGACGCAGATTCTGAGGCGTGACCTCTAAAAGTTCATCATCGGCAATAAACTCCAAACAGCGTTCGAGACTCATATTCCTCGGCGGAACAAGCCTGAGCGCCTCATCGGAACCTGACGCGCGCATATTGGTCAGCTGTTTTTTCTTGCAGACATTGACAACGATGTCCTCCGCCTTGGGTGATACACCTACAATCATACCGGCGTAGACCTTAGTTCCGGGCGCGATAAACATAGCGCCGCGGTCTTGAGCGTTAAAAATACCGTAGGCGACCGCCTCTCCGGTCTCGAACGCTATCAAGCTGCCGGTACCTCTGCGGTTTAAGCTGCCGGCGAACGGCGCGTAGCTGTCAAAAACGCCTGCCATAATACCCTCTCCGCGAGTGTCGCTGAGGAACTCGCTGCGATAGCCGAACAAACCGCGCGTCGGTATTAGGTATTCAAGTTTTGTGCGGTCTCCTTGCCGGGTCATTGAAACGAAATCTCCCCTGCGCGAACCTATTTTGTCCATAACCGTTCCGACATAGTCTTCCGGAACATCAATAATCACGCGTTCCATCGGCTCAAACATCCGCCCGTTTTCCTCTTTGTAAAGTACACGCGGCGGCGAAACCTGAAACTCGTACCCTTCGCGGCGCATCGTCTCAATAAGAATGGAAAGATGCATCTCGCCGCGTCCCGCTACATTTAAGCTGTCGGTATTATCGGTTTCGGCTACACGGAGCGAAACGTCTTTCTGAAGCTCTCGGAACAAACGGTCGCGCAAATTGCGAGTGGTGACAAATTTGCCTTCCCGTCCGGCAAACGGACTGTCATTTACGCTGAAAGTCATCTCCATAGTCGGCGCGGAAATCTCGACAAACGGCAACGCTTCCGCGTCCGGAGAGCCGAGAATCGTATCGCCGATCGTAACTTCCCCGACACCGCTTACCGCGATAATATCGCCGGCCTCTATTTCTTCCGCCGCGGTACGCTGTAATCCCTCAAATGTATAAAGATTTGTCGCTTTCGCCCTGCGGCGAACATTCGGCGTAAGGTAGTTTGCGATGGTGATTTCCTGATTCTGGCGGAGAACGCCGTCTTCAAGCCTTCCTATGGCAATACGCCCGACGAACTCGTTGTAGTCGATACTGCTGACTAACATTCGCGTTGGCTTAGTTACGTCCGCTGTCGGCGCGGGAATGTACTCCACAATCGTGTCGAATAACGGGCGCAAATTCGCTCCGGCAACATCCGGTGAATATGACGCGACCCCTTGTCTTGCGCTGCAAAACAGAGTCGGACTGCTAAACTGCTCGTCCGTAGCGTTCAGACTGAGCAGAAGCTCTAAAACCTCGTCAATTACCTCGGTTATTCTCGCGTCCGGACGGTCAATTTTATTGACAACCACGATCACCTTATGTCCGAGCTCAAGTGCCTTGCTAAGTACAAACCTGGTCTGCGGCATAGGACCCTCCGCCGCGTCAACAAGCAGCAGAACGCCGCTGACCATTTTCAGAACGCGCTCGACCTCACCGCCGAAATCGGCATGCCCCGGTGTATCGACGATGTTGATCTTGATGTCTTCAGATTTATCGTTGATATAACGGATCGAGGTATTCTTAGCCAGAATCGTAATTCCGCGTTCCCGCTCTAAATCGCCGGAGTCCATAACGCGGTCGCGTACAGCCTGATTTTCGCGGAATACTCCGCCTTGTTTAAGCATTTCGTCCACCAACGTAGTTTTGCCGTGGTCAACGTGCGCAATAATCGCAATATTACGTAATATCAAAAGTTACTCCCACTTGCCGTCTATCACGGTAACCTCGGGCGGCATATTGATTATTTCTATGTCAATCTTCATATTGACGTCAACTTTAACGGATGTGTAATTGAGCCGAAAACTAAGCTGCCATCCCGAATTCATATACAGCTCCAACGTATCTGTGCTGTCCGGTTTAAAGCGCAAGTGTATAATTTGTGTCGGTAACGGAACGGCGGGTACGCTTAAAGCCGGTTTCGACTTGCCCGCTTGATTTAATTCGCCGTTAAAGTTAAATGAAACAAGCTGAGTAGTTTGATCTTCGTCAATTCTGTTCACCTTATAAAAGGCGTAACGTCCGAGCATATACGCGATGATCCGTTGCGGAAACAAGCTGCCATGCCTCTTGTAAAGCCTTTGAAATTCCTTCGCAAACGCCGCAAGAAATGGGATGTAGATGTTGTCTTCTCTTTCCATTTGGGGAATCTCAACCCACTTCATATTTGCCGCCTTTGCAGCTTTAAGAGTTTTGAACGCCGACGCGATTTCGTTCCAATAATCCAGTGAGCAAGGCAGTCCGAACCACCTTTTTCCAAAGTCGAGAGTTTTGGAAACGAGACCGCGTTTAGCGACAAGCCGGCTGCGGCTTATGCTCAGCCCGATTTCCCATTCTGTACCGCCCCTGCTTATAAGCAAATCCCTTACATCGCCGTCGTCGTCCTTTTTGTCCTCTTGGAATTTCAAAATCAATATACCGTCGTCTTCCGTCAGTAATGGTTCCGCTTTGCAAAGGGTTCTCACTCCGCCGACCGCGCTTCGCTCATAAACCTTCTTCTCTTCAGCGGACAACGTGTTCCACTTGTATTGCGCGGCGTAGTAGCTGCCGTTCTTTTCGACGGAAACCGAACGGATTGGGGAAATTTCGGCTTCCAAAGCCGTTAAGAACGCAAATTCATATGCGCTGCCTTCATAGTTGCTTAAATTGTCCATTTGTTACTTTGACCTCCCTCGGTTGATTCTTTGCTATTATATCTGTTTTTTCAGTTTCAGTCAACCGCTGTTTATACGCGGTATCTCCATCATAAACGGGATTAGTGACTACGCTGAAATGGAAAATGGGACGGTCAACTTTCAAAATTCGCAGCGGCATATGTTTCATTCCCTTCGGAATGAAGATCAGGCTTGAAGCGGTAAGCTCGTGCCATTCTCCGTCTATGGCAAGCTGAATAACCGCGCCCAGACTATACTTATCGTTCGGGTCACTTCCGAAGAAGCCTATGATCTCGTCATATTCATGCGCGTGTTCATCAAATACCTGCTCCTTACCCTTCTCGGGCGCGGCAAAGTACCACGAAGTATTCATTTGGAACGCTCCCGGCACGACATTCTTGTCAATCCAGAGGATTCTGTCAGCCCATGTTTTATAGAACGCCTGAAATTCCGGCGCGCCCGTCTCCGGAGCGCGCAAAGTCTGTACTATGTATTGAGAGGTTTTTCCCGATTCGGTATCTTTAATCATCCTTAATCCGCCCGTTGATAATAAGCTTAGAAACGAATAATGAACAGCAGCCCGTATCAGCGGAGAAAATTCTCCCTGCTGTCCATTATCCGCAACTTATTTTAATTTCCGGATAAGCGCGTTAGCGCGTCCTTTATGCCGGTTATTCTTACACCGTGTACGGGTTGGGATCCGTAAAAAAATGGTCGTCTACCTCCCCGGGTTTCCCGTAGGCACCTATCATAACGAAGATTTCGCCCTCATTAGGAGACGCTTCGGCCGGTACAGAACCATCCGCCATAAGAGCGCCCGGGTTGAATGTGCTTGTGCCGTAACCGCGTCCGACATCATACAGTCGATTGTAGTTATCAAGGAAGCACAGCGTATCGCTGCGGAAGCCGACCTTCTCGCCGACGTAGCGCTCCATATTCTGCTCCGTCAAGCTGACTAAATACATACCTTCCTTAATTTTGACGTAGTACGCAGGTTCATCAGAACCCGGCAGGTCTTTAAGCAAGCTGTTAAGCTGCTCGTTCTGAGCCGCGCCCTGTTCCGATACAACCGCGTCCTTCGGGTATGTAATGCGGTACCAGTTGGAACTGTAATAGACATGCACGGTGGACATCTCGTGTCCGTATGTCCATTGAACGCAGCTGCCAATGCACTCGTCCGTAAAACCGTGACGCTTAGCTCCGATTTCCTTGCCTTCCTCTTTAATCGCCCCGAAAGTGAAGTGGCTTTCGATAAGATACTTCCAATAGGGGTTTTCGCCCTTAGCACAGCGCAGAAAAGTCACAAGCCCTTGCTCTCTGTCAATTATCCAGGTGTGATTTTCAGAGGAAATAGCGTCCGGGTTATCCCCATCCTTAACGCACCAACTGACCAGATAGGTGTAATCGTCGCCTTTAAGGCACTTGTACTCGTCCACCTTGCTTACGCCGCTGCTCTTAATGCTCCACTCTACGCGCTTTTCGTCAAGAAAATGCAGAGAAGCATCGCCTGTGTCCTCTCCGTAGTCCATTTTAAGCTCGAAGCGCTTACCCGCAAGCTCAAAACACAACGGAGGACAATACTGTCCGATTGACAGCGCGCCCGCCTTCGGGGCGTATTCTTTTGCTAGGTTTGCCATAGTGTGTCTCCTTTGAAGTTTATTTTTTATCTGAATTATACAACATTTAAATGCCCCTGTCAACAAGAAATATTCGGGGTTCAGCCCGATTTAGTTTTGTAACTATTTAGGCTTGAGGAGTGGGATGATGCTTGTTGGGTCGAGGAGGTTATCGAAAAGCAGACGAGAAATTGGGCGTTTGACGCCGAGGCTGTCAAGGCGGGTTTTGATAGAATTTATTACGTGTTTTCGTATAATATTTGAATTCAGCTGAATGTTTTTGTCTCTGACTTTGTAACCGTCCTCGCCTAAGTGAACGTCCAAAAACCAA
>JAITKN010000131.1 GCA_031278415.1 Oscillospiraceae bacterium | reverse complement strand
AGTTAACAGTTAACAGTTGAAAGTTAACAGTTGAAAGTTGAGCGGTAAAAAAGCAAGCGCTTTTGCCGTGGCTTTCGCATAAAAAAGCTTGACTTTTGCCGCTTTGTGTGATACCGTATGCTAAAGGATAGATATCGCGGTCGTCCTAGTCTGTCCGAGCCGCTGAATATTAACGGTATTCGCCCCGCTCCGTGACCGAAAGATTGAGACGGCGTGTATGTCCGCTGAAATCCCCAAATCACAATAACAGAGGAGAAAGATACAATGAAAACAGCCGACTCGTTGCCGCCCCTTAACGAGGATTCCTTATACGATGCGCAGAGTCTTGCCTTTGACGCATGGGAAGAACCCGTTGAAAAAAAGCGTATTGCCTTAGCGAAAAAAGCCTTGAAAACCTCACCCTATTGCGCCGATGGTTACAATATTCTTGCGGAAGAAGCCAACGACATTGCGGAGCGTGTCAGGCTTTATGCGCAAGGCGTTGAGATGGGCAAAATGGCGCTCGGTAAAAAGTTTTTCAAGCAAAACGAGGGCCATTTTTGGGGCATAATAGAAACTCGCCCGTTTATGCGCTCAATGGAAGGCTTGGCAGATTGCCTTTGGGAACAGGGCGAACGGCAAAAAGCGATTGAAACATATCAAGAGATGCTCCGACTGAATCCGAACGACAATCAAGGTGTACGTTATGTTCTCATCGGTTGGTTGATTTCCCGGGGCGCGTTTGAGGCGGCGGAAGAGTTGCTTGCGACTTATCCTGACAGATCGGCGTTTATGCTGTACGGCGCGGCGCTCCTGTATTTCATGCAGGGAAGAAAGGTCAAGGCGAGGAATGCGCTGAAAAAGGCGATTGATGCCAATCCTCATGTGCCGGAGTTCCTACTGAACCCAAAAAAGAAATACAAGCCCCAAACGGCTGAGGAGTCGTTTGGCTATCGACAGGGATATGCCGGCGAAGCTAATGAATACAGATGTTTATCCTATGAGGTTTGGCGTGAATTGCCAGGCGCTTTGGATTGGTTAAAAGGATCGCTTGATAATACTTCAAAATAATTGACCGCCAAAACCCGGACTACAGACGCGCCGCAGTCTATTGCGAACCGCGGCGCGTCCCCGCCTTTGCGGCACGGAACGCAGGGGGAAACGGTCTTGCGGTTCGGGCTTGGTATGCCTTGCGCAGACGGTATCTGATCCGGTTAAGCCCGAAAGTGAAAGATGTGCGGGATCGGACTCAGAGTTAACCGACTTGCGCGGGCAACCCGCAGTCGGCGAAAATTCGTCGTTGACGCTCCATAAATTCGGCGTTTGGCGGACTTGCGTTCATACGGTATTTTTTACCAAGGCGCTCGTATTTGCTTTGACCCATTTTGTGGAACGGCAGCAACTGTACAACGTCAATAGCGTGCTTAATCGCAAGGCAAAATTCCGCCGTAGCGCGAATATTATCCTCGCTGTCGTTGAGGTTCGGGATAATCGGGAAGCGGATTTGAAATCTAGCGCCCGCGTCCGCGAGTTCCTTAGCGTTCTTCTTAATCAGTTCGTTTGGAACGCCCGTAAGTTTCTTGCTGCGCTCACTATCCATATGCTTGAGGTCAAATAGAAAGAGGTCAACATACGGGAGAATTTTGAGGTAGTGTTCAGTAGGCGCGAATCCTGTGGTGTCGAGCGCAACGCTGAATCCCTCTTCCTTGCAAGCCATAGCAAGAGCCTCACAGAACTCGAATTGGCTCATAGGCTCACCGCCGGAGATGGTAACTCCTCCGCCGGATTTGTCATAATAGCGTTTATCCTGACGAATCGGTCTCATACAGTCCTCAACACTTACGCGGCGCAGGGTATTGAACAGCCCTTTGGACGGACACGCGTCCGCGCATTTCAGGCACAGGGAACACTCGCCGCGGTCAATTACGGGATACGTAATCGGGTCGCCCTTGAGGTTTACTGTCGGTTCTCCGACAGTTACGGCGCCATTGGGACAAACCTTCACACATTCCCCGCAAATATCTGTACCTATACACTTAATCTCCATATAAGCGAGATCGGGACCGAAGGTTTGAGACTCCGGGCTATGGCACCATACGCAAGTCAGCGGACATCCTTTAAGGTAGACATCCGTGCGGATTCCCGGACCATCGTGGACTGAAAACTTTTGGATGTCATAGATGTTCCCGTAAATCATAGCCTGAACGCAACGCGTATCATTACGCCGGCATTTTACCCTTGAAAAACAGGGCAAGCGCTCCGGGCCCCGCGTGACAGCCTATTGTGGGACCTATATGGCTGATTATAACTTCTTTTATTTCCGGGAAGCGTTCCTTAATCAGCAACGCAAGCTCTCGCGCCCTTTCGACCGCGTTAGCGTGGCTGATGACGATTACCTGACCCTTGGCATCGCGGATGGTATCGGACATTCGGTCAACAATTGTCTGAAGCAGATGCTTCACGCCCCGTACCTTGCTGTGCATTGCCAATCTGCCTTCTCTATCGACAAGCAGGATCGGTTTGATACTAAGCAGAGAACCGACAAGAGCGACACTCTTGCTGATACGACCTCCGCGCTTCAGATAAGATAGAGTGTCAACCGTAAACCAATGGCAAATCATACGCTTAGTGCGCTCGGCAAAGTCGCGAAGCGTTTCTATGTCCGCGCCGTTTGCCTTTTCAGCGGCGACAAGGTAGACGAGCAAGCCTTCACCGCCTGACGCGCACAGGCTATCCACAACGTAGATTTTGCGCTCCGAATAGTGCGCGCGAAGCTCCTGAGCCGCCATCTCCGCGTTTTGATACGTCGCGCTCAGTCCGGAGGAAAAAGAGATGTACAATATATCGCGCCCCGCTTTAAGCTCGCGCTCCATATGCTCTGTAAAAGTTTGCATTGAAACCGCGCTGCTCATAGCGGACTCGCTTGAGTCCAACAAGTCATAGAACTTTGCAAAAGTCAGGTACTCCTCATTGATGTTACATTCATATGACCTCTGGTCAATGGTGACATTCATCGGAATGGAGATGATATTATACCGCGCTGCCAATTCGTTCGGCAAATCGCAGCAGGCATCCGTCATAATAACAAACTCGTTCATATTGGTGGATCTCCTTAGTAAAATAATGGCGCGGATCGAATTGCTTTCTGCGTCGGTTGGGCTTTGACCCGTTATGCTGAACCTTGATCCGCGTATTCGATTGGCAATGATACGCGCAAACGGTTTTCAGGTCAATCCGAGGATATGATCGGGAATCAGAAGCTGAAATGTGTACCAATTCCGCAACCGCACCCAATGCCGCAACTGCCGATTCTCGCTGCTCTTACAACCGAACCGCGAATCCGAACGCCTTGACCTGTTATTCAGGGTTCGGATTTTGCGCGGTTGGTGCCGGTGGTCGGGGTCGAACCGACACGGTGTCGCCACCACGGGATTTTGAGTCCCGCACGTCTGCCAATTCCATCACACCGGCATTTAATATTTTTAAGTCGCGCTCCCGTTTGTGAATTCCGAGAGACAGAACGAGGTTCGGGATGGACGTTAAAAATCAGAGCAATTATGAAGTTGTCAAAGCTGTCGATAAACCAAGTCAGGCACCGGACGCGAACATCAGGACACTCGAAAGATCTATGAGCAAGCGCGTCCGCCGTTCCGCCGCATTCGCTTAACACATCGCAGTATACCACACTACTATAAAAAAATCAAGCGTTTTTTTTGAGTTTTTTTGTCCGGGAAGCGACAAGTTTACCGCTCCCTAATATTTGTTAAAAAAAGTGCTTGACACCGACATCCCGGCGTGGTACAATGCAAACACAGAAATTTTTGCGCACAAAGGAGATTACC
>JAITKN010000116.1 GCA_031278415.1 Oscillospiraceae bacterium | reverse complement strand
CGCCGCATAAATACACAGAATTATACGCTCATATTTACACATTTAACAAGATTTTGGCTAAGAAACTACGGTATTAGATGGGTAGATAAACGGGAAAAAAGTAAATGCTTTTGCCGTGGAATTCGCCCAAAAAAAGGTTGACATACCGGAGTCTTTATGATACAATCAACTTCCTTTGCGGTTCGCCGCCGCGTCACTCACTACTTACTCCGGAGGTCAAACACACAATGCCATTTCTTGAACTGTTCGCGATTGCCGCGGGGCTGAGTATGGACGCGTTCGCCGTAGCTGTATGTAAGGGTTTCGCGCTGAAAAAGGTTCGTGTCCGCGACAGCGTCAAAGTCGGGCTGTACTTTGGAATCGCGCAGGCGGCAATGCCGCTTATAGGGTTCATCTTAGCCGGTCGTTTCGCTAACGCGGTCAGCGCGGTTGCTCATTGGATAGCGTTTGCCGTACTCGGCATAATCGGCTTGAAGATGATAATAGACGCCGTTCGAGGCGGGACTGAAGAGCATGGAGCCGTACTGAGTCTGAAAGAAATGCTTCCGTTAGCCGTAGCAACAAGTTTAGACGCTCTGGCGGTCGGCATCAGCCTTGCGTTTCTGAAAGCGGATGTCGTCAGCGCGGCGGGACTTATCGGGGTCACGACCTTCCTTCTCAGCGGCGCGGGAGTTTTTGCGGGGTCTAAGGTCGGGGAAAGTCTCGGCAGCAAGGCGGAGATACTCGGCGGAATAGTGCTTATCGTGTTTGCCGTAAAAATAGTGTTAGGCCACTAATAGTATCTGTCTGTATACAACGCTATACCGTATAAGTTCAAGTAATCAGCCCGCTTATCCCGACGAAAAATAATGATTGACACAATGGGAAATTTGTGCCATAATAAGCAAAACGAGGATATATCTCGACGCTGTTCCGGTCGAGTCTCCTGATATTGAAGTAGGACGATCGAACGGGCGTCTTAATGTAAACATCGCCGGCCGCGAGTAAAAGGCGCGGTTGTGTGAGAGGTATGGAAAGGGGTTCGGTTTTTTAGCTGAGTGGCTGTTTGTAAAATGTATAGAAGGGAATTTGTTAAATTTACAGCGTTTGCGTTAGCATTGACATTCGCGCTGGGTCTCGCGCCGTTGCGTTCGCAGGCCGATGACGGAGAAGACGGCACGCGCCGGGAGGATTGCGATTTCGGCGAGAGCTATAATGACGAGTTTTCGGAGGAGTGCGAATTTGACGAAGATGAAGCGGAGTTCATCGGCTATATTGTCAAATTGACGGACGACTCAGATGCGGATATTCCGGACGGACTTACTCCGATTCCGTATAACGAAGGTATGTACGTCGCGGACACGGTATTAGACGTACTGCCGCTGATTTGCGGCGGCGAGGTGGAATTTATCGCCGAAAACGCTGTGATTGAACTGCTCGGCGGCGAGGGGTTTTTCCCGCTTACCGAACAGGAAGGTCAGTGGCAGCTTGATTTTTTGAATATAGACGATGTTTGGATGGATTATCCGGGGTCGGACGGCAGCGGAGTGAAAATCGCCGTTGTGGATAGCGGATTGATACATAATCACGAGGATTTGGACTACTCGGGTATCAGCGGGTGGAGTTCCATAAACTCCGGGGTGTGGGATACGGATAGCACCGGACATGGAACATTTGTTACCGGTCTCATTAAGGCAATTCCCGATAACGGGATTGGTATAAAGGGTATCGCGTCCGGCGCGGATATTATTGAGGCGCGCTGTATGTCGGACGGAGAGGGTACAGTTGCGGACGTCCTTGCGGCTATCGGCTATGTGGTAGAATCCGGCGCGGATGTTATCAATATGAGTGTCGGCGGAAACGAGTCCCACGATTTGCGAGTGTTACTGGAACCCGTAATACAAAACGCTCGTGACGCGGGAGCAATCCTGATTGCCGCGGCCGGAAATCGCACAGGCGGCGATGTGACACTTCTGCCGGCGGGTATGGACGGCGTGATAGGCGTCGGAATGTTGGATACAAGCGGAACAGTCTCAAACAAGTCAACTCAAAACAGCTCTGTTGATATTACTGCTCCGGGAATCGACTTGGTCAGTCTGAATAACAATGTTAGCGGAACTGCCTATGCAAGCGGTTCGGGAACCTCTTACGCCGCGCCGCTTATTGCGGCGTTGGCAGCGTTAGTGCGTCAGGCAGATAACGGCATTGACAGCGATGAGTTTCTGGAACTCCTTAAAGAGAGCGCGGAAGACGGAGGCGACGCCGGATACGACACCTCATATGGGTGGGGCAAAGCGGACGCTTACAAGCTTATGGAAACGCTTGAAACTCCGCGTAAGATTACATATTGCAGACAGGATGGCACTATTATTACGCCGCAAACGGACTGGATTACCGCCTACACTATACTGAGAGACTACGACGTGGATTACTCATTGCCTGTACCGGTGTTTGAAAACGAGGATTTCATCGGGTGGTACGATAACGCCGAGTTCACGGGCACGGCATTGACAAGCGTTCCGACCGGTATAGTCGGAGAGCTGACATTGTATACGAGGACTCCGGAAAGATTATACGTCGAATCTGAACCCGAACCCGAACCATCTGCGTCTGAAACTCCCAAACCTGATAATCGCGGCGGCAGCAGCAGCAGCAGCAGCGGCGGAGGCGGAGGCGGCAGCAGCAGCAGCGGCGGAGGCGGCGGCGGTGGGAGAACGTCCGATCCATCGCCAAGTCCGGAGATACTGCCGGTACCAACAACCGAACCCGAACTGACGAGCGACGGGAGCGGCATCTATGAAAGCATGGTCTTTTCGGATGTTAGTTCGAGCGACTGGTTCAGCGAAGACGTGAACTTTGTGGTACGGAACGGCTTGATGACCGGTACCGGAGACGCGAAGTTCGACCCGAATATTACGATGACACGCGGGATGCTTGTTACGGTGCTGTATCGCTTTGCCGGTCAGCCAAGCACTATGGGCGGCAACGGGTTTAGTGATGTGGATGGCAGTCAGTATTATGCGCCCGCGGTTGCGTGGGCGGCGGAAAATGACATAGTCACCGGTATCGGCGAAGGATTATTTGCCCCGAACTCGGAAATTACGCGTCAAGATTTGGCAGTAATACTTTATAAGTTCGGAGGCGGCTCCGCGCCGAGTACCCCTCTGCGCTTTGACGACGCGGCTGATGTCAGCGACTATGCGCGTGACGCGGTTGCTTTATGTGCGGAAATGGGTATAATACGCGGTAAGGATGGCAATATATTTGCGCCCGGAGGCAAGGCAACCCGCGCGGAAGCGGCGGCGATGCTGAGACGCTTTATTGAGTCAACGGACTGAGCGCGTCGGCTCATTGGAATAGAGGCGGCAAATTTCAGTTATCGTATAAAACAAGTACAATGTTCCGATAGCAAGCCGAACATTCCGCGGCGCGGTTCGGCGCGTAATGTTCGGGTGTCAATGATATCGGTGTTCAAATCCCGTTTTATCAAACCTCAGCCGACTTGTCTGCTTGCGCTGCGCTTGTATCACGACACTACTTAGGCAGGATTTAATTGTTAATAAATTTTTAAATTTCAAAAAAATCGGATTAAAACCCCTTGACAAACAAATTGGGGAGTGTTATTATATTAGCACTCTTAGAGAAAGAGTGCTAATACAATAAATACATATCAAAATACAGGAGGATCAAAGCGCATGAAATTAGTTCCGCTTGCCGACCGTGTCATTCTCAAACAAATCGCCGCGGAAGAGAAGACAAAGGGCGGTATTATTCTGACAAGCGCGGCTCAGGAAAAGCCGCAAATTTACGAGGTTATAGCCGTGGGTCCCGGTGGGATAGTAGATGGTAATGAAGTTAAAATGACCGTTAAAGTCGGTGATAAAATCATTACCGGCAAGTACACAGGCACACAGGTCAAAATTGACGAGGATGAACTTACAATCGTCAAGCAAGATGATATTCTTGCTATTGTTCAGTAAACCTATCGTTTACCGTACACTCGAACGAATAACGTTTATTACTATTTAAGGATCAAAGGAGATTTTGAAAGATGGCAAAAATGCTGATTTACAATGAGGATGCGCGCCGCGCGTTAGAGCGCGGAGTTAATCGTCTGGCGGATACCGTTAAGATTACGTTGGGACCTAAAGGGCGCAATGTGGTGTTGGATAAAAAATACGGCAGTCCGCTTATAACCAATGATGGGGTGACTATTGCTAAGGAAATCGAGCTTGACGACCCGTTTGAGAATATGGGAGCGGCACTTGTAAAAGAGGTTGCGACTAAAACAAACGATGTTGCCGGCGATGGAACGACAAGCGCTACGCTTCTTGCCCAAGCGATGATTCACGAAGGTTTGAGAAATGTTGCGGCAGGGGCGAACCCTATGGTAATGCGCCGCGGCATTAACGCCGCCACTAAAATCGCGGTAGCGGAGATTCAAAAGATTTCTAAGCCGGTGGGCGGCACAAGCGATATTACCCGCGTTGGTACGGTCAGTTCCGGCGACGAGCTTATCGGGCGGCTCATTGCGGAGGCGATGGAGAAAGTCAGCCAAAAAGGCGTTATAACCGTTGAAGAGGGCAAAACCGCTGAAACGTACAGCGAGGTTGTCGAGGGCATGCAATTTGACCGCGGTTATATTACGCCGTATATGGTCACGGACAGCGAGAAGATGGAAGCGGTTCTTGATGACGCGCTTATTCTTATCACCGACAAGAAGATTTCCAACATTCAGGAAGTGCTTCCGATTTTGGAACAGATGGTTCAGCAGAACCGCAAACTCTTGATTATCGCCGAAGATGTGGAGGGAGAAGCCCTCGCGACCATTATCTTGAACGGCTTGCGCGGGACGTTTAAGTGTGTTTGCGTCAAGGCGCCGGGGTTCGGTGACCGCCGCAAGGAAATGCTTGTTGACATAGCCGCGCTGACCGGCGGACAGGTTGTAAGCAGTGACCTCGGTATGGAACTGAAAGAGGTTGGTATGGATGTACTCGGACGCGCACGTCAGGTGAAGGTCGCTAAGGAGAACACGATTATCGTTGATGGCGCGGGTAATCCCGAAGATATTCAGGCTCGCATCCATCAGATTAACAGCCAGATCGAAGTCACGACCAGCGACTATGATAAAGAAAAGCTCCAAGAGCGACTCGCAAAACTTTCCGGAGGTGTTGCGGTAATTAAGGTCGGCGCGGCCACCGAAACTGAGATGAAAGAATGCAAGATGCGCATTGAGGACGCGCTGAACGCGACCCGTGCCGCTGTCGAAGAGGGTATTGTCGCGGGCGGCGGAACTGTCTACGTCCGTGCCGCTCAGGCTGTCGAAAAGGCAATGAAGAAGATTGACATTGGCGATGAGAAATCAGGATATAAGCTCGTTGCCGCCGCGCTTAACGCTCCGGTGAAGCAAATTGCGGAGAATGCCGGACTTGAGGGCACGGTTATTCTTAACGAAATTCGTAAAAACAGGAGTGTTTCGTTCGGATTTGATGCCGCTGCTGAGCGGTATGGCGACCTTATTGAAAAAGGAATTGTTGATCCTGCGAAAGTGTGCCGCAGCGCGCTTGAGAACGCGGCGTCTGTAGCGGGTATGATTTTGACGACCGAGGCTCTTGTCGCGGATAAGCCTGAACCTCCGGCTCCGGCAGCTCCGGCCGGCGGCGGAATGGGAGATATGATGTACTAAGCGCATAGCGGCGAATCGCGTGTTTAATACGCGTCGCGGGAACGAATGACGAAATTCGTTCCCGCGGTATTTTTTAGGGAGTGGACAAACATAATTGACAGCACAACGCGGATATTAAAAGCATTTTCACCCTTAGGCAAACAGACGCGCACTTGTATACGAGTTGATTGACGCGGACTTCAAGGCTGTTATTAAAGTAGATACGACTGTGTTGTCTGAAAAATTTCCGGGCAAAACGCTGATTTTCAATTAGCGTGTAAACGTTACATTCAGAGACGTTATGCGCGGCGGAAATTATGCGATACTTCCGGTAACTATGGTTTGAGATACGAAAGCGAACTCATCTGATATAGCCTATGTCAGTACGGTATAAGTTTTTACTGCCGGAATATGATATTTTGCGTGAGATATTCAGTCATAAATCGGCGGAGACTTCGGCGCGGGCCGCTCAAATTGATCCCACGCGAAAACTTCACGAGTGACCTAATGGATTATCGCGTCCTTTCCATATAAACCGCCGGAAGATTCCGGTCTTTATCCGTGACGGTATTACCCGTGACCGTTTTGTAGCCCTCGGCTGAAATCGTTACTTTGAACCTCGCGTTTTTCGGAAGGTCTTCTATCTCCCAATCACCGAAGTAGTTAGTTTTTGTCTCCCATTTCTCGCCCGTATCCTCGCGCGTAAGTGTGATGGCTGCGCCGATAAGCACTTCCTCAGCCTCTTTCGGTTGATAAACGGTTCCGGCGATGAACACGGTCGGAATATTAAGGTGTACGACATTAGTCGCTCGCCCTGTAAGCTCTTCCAATTGAGTGACCTTGTTTGCCGCGATAGCCTTGGAAATATCGCTGTCCGGGTCGTCAAGGTCGCCGAAGTACATAGCGTTGTTCGGACAAGCCTCAACACAGCGCGGTTTTTTCAGCTTAGGATCGCCAAGGTACGCCAAATAGTCAGGATCGTCAAGCAGTTCCGCGCACATTGTACACTTCTGCGGAATCTGATATTCCTCATTCCAGTAGACCGCCCTAATCGGGCAAGCATCAACAATTTGCTTTTGACCCTTAGACTTAACCGGGTCGATAATCACAATGCCGTCGCCGCGCTTATACACAGCGCCGTCCTTGGCGGCTTTGGCGCAAGCGGGGTCCTGACAGTGACTGCACGGAGTGGGAACGGTAGCGGTTTTGATTTTGCGGTCGCTGTCTCCGCGCTCCCATTCGCGAATGTCCATCCAAAACTGCCCCATTTGCGGCTGCGCTTTGCTGAGTTTGGTATCGTGCCCGCAGTGTTCGTCTTTACATGCCGTATAGCAGTTATAGCAGGACATACACATACGGGAATCAATTGCAATTCCTAGACGCATATCTAAAAGTTCTCCTTATATTTCGTATTATGAGCGCGCTCTTACCTTAGCCTGAATCGCCTCAAATCCGTGACCCTCAATTATATCGAAACAAGATTCGGCATCGGGATCCGCTTCTTTGGCAACCTTGTCAAGTTTGTATTCAAAGTATTGCCCGACGGGAATCTCGCCCTCATATTTCTTAATATCCATAAGTGTGGAGTTAGGAGCCATACCGGGTACTTTGTCGCCGATAAGCCGTCCGGGCGTCAAAATATTTACGCATCCGCCGATGTCAAGACTCTCCGGATTGCCGGGGTCAACCGGATTGTATATGCCGCTGGAACCATAAGCGTGAATCGTGTTAATTTCGACGCGATAGGTAACGCGGGCAACACACAGAACGCGTCCGCGCTCGTTGAACAGTTCCACAAGGTCGCCGTCCTTAATGCCTTTCTCGGCCGCCTTTACCGGATGAATACGCGCAACCAAATACGGATTGCCGTTGATGTACTTGCGATTCTCCGGAATTTCCCAAATCCACGGTGTGGAACTGTTGTGCTGAGTATGATAGTCAAAACGCGGATGAGGACTGATGAGATGGAACGGGTATTTGCGAGCCTTAATACTGTGGTGTCCCTCCCAACTTGGCTTGTAAGTGGCAATGGGGGTTCGCGCCTCATCGTCCGGCGCGTAATAAAGCATTGACTCCGACACGAATTCGAACTTGCCGGTAAAAGTTCCCAATTTGCCCTCTTCTTGGAATGGTTTATGGTTAGGCGTATCACAGGGGTAGCCCTCCGCGAACCAGCGGAACCCGTAGCGGCGCTCGCGCTCTTTCGGGACGCCCGCTACATAGTAGCCTTTCTTGGTAAAATCTTCCCAAGAAATACGATCGCATAGGTCGGATTTCTCCCAGAAACGTTTGCACCAGTCAAGTTCGCTGCGACCCTCGGTAAATTCCTGTCCCCAACCGAGACGTTCCGCGATTTGGCTGAAAATCCAATAATCCGAGCGTGAATCCCAAAGCGGTTCGATAGCCTTATCCTGAAATACGACGATTTGCCAGTTGTTACCCGTTTGACTGTGCGACTGATAGCCGCCATTGCCGGAGTTACAAAGCTCGCCGATGTCATAGCGTTCCAAGTTGGTGCAAGCGGGCAGAATTACGTCCGCGAATCGGCTTTCGCCGTGGAAATGAATGTCTTGGTTAACTACGAATTCCAACTTCGGACTGCGGTACATTTTGACCCATTTGTTGGTATCAAGCATTGAACCCATAAACGTGCCGCCGTAACGATAGAACAGATGCACTTCGCTGCAACCCGGCTCAGGGTAAACGTGTTCAGTGAATTCGAGGTCAATACCGCCGCCGCAGAAGCCCTCTCCATACCATTCATAGTGACCGTCAAGCACCGCGTCCGGCAGATTGGGGCGATAAAGCTTCTGACTTACGCAGTTGACAGCCGTCTTATCCGCGATCGGCTGATTGGCAATCTGTGAAAGCGGGTCGGAATATCCGCCGAACCAGAAGTTATAGTCCATCGGAGCGCCGGTAGACGCGACCCAAATATTCTGACCCGGCTTGCCCATCCCCTGCATTGCGAACAGCGACACCATAATACGCGCGAATTCCGTGCCGTTAGCGGTACGGCTTACGCCGCCGAACCCGCCGCGCAGTCCGGATCCGCCCATGGTCTTGGTCGTACCCCAGCGACGCGCAAGTGCCTTAATGTCCGCGGCGGGGATTCCGGTTTCGCCCTCCGCCCACTTAGGCGTCTTCGGAATACAGTCCGCGCCCTTGCCGACGATGTAATCCGCCCACTCGTCAAAGCGATGACCATGCTTGCCGATATATTCTTTGTCGTAAAGCCCTTCGGTAATCCAAACGTAAGCAATCGCCTCGGCAAGCGCGGCATCCGTACCGGGACGCGGACCGAACCACTTATCCGCCTGCTTTACGCTTGTGAAGTTATTGAACGGGTCAATGTAAATAAACTGAACGCCCATATCGTCAAGCCAATGACGCCACATAGTGGATTCGCTTGCCGCGTAACCGCCGCGAGTAGAATCCGGGTCGTGCGACCACATGATCATAGTCTCGACGTTCTGCATCGCATCTTCAAGTAAGTCAAACGCCTCAGTACCGCCGAGCCGCCAATAATAGCCGTAAGTATGCGGCGCGCCCCAAGTAAAACCCTCCCAACTGTCCGGATTGTCCAAAATCTGCGTGTAGCCGAGCATTCGGAAGAAGCGCGCGAAAGTGCTTAACTTATACCCAAGCAATCCCCAACTATGGTGAGAGCTTGTGATAGCCGTCACGGCCTCCTTGCCATAGGTATCCTGAACGCGTTTAATTTCACGCGCAACCAAGTCAAGCGCCTCGCCCCAAGCGGCTTTGCGATATCCGCTTTTGCCGCGATTTTCGGTGCTGCGATTTTTGCCGTCCGGCGTCTCAACGAAATCTTCGCGAATCATCGGATAACGAATACGGTCGTAGCTGTACGCGCGGTTCTTTTCGGTCAGCGCGATAAACGCGGTGGTGGATTTACGGTATGGGCTGTAGTTTTTGCCTCGAGCCTCAATGACCCACGGATCCGGGTCGTTTTTGTCGAATATAATCGGGCGAACGCGGCGTATTACACCATCCTCGGTGTGAATAGCGATAGGTCCGCCCACGCATATGCTATGTGTGATTTTTTCCATAATAGCGCTTATGAATCAGTCTGACGCTGATTCAGGCTCCTTTCCTGATTTTCGTTGTGGCTGTTATATACAGTAAAATGCAATAAAATTCTTATGCCGGTTTAAGCGTTTTGGCGATGTCGCCTCTCGGGTCGATTTTCACCATCGGACCAATCATATTCCCGCTTGCGTCAAGCTCAAAGCAACGCAAATTGTAAACCTCCGACAGAACTACTTTGTACTTTCTGTTCTCCGGTGTGACGTAAACGCCGTTTACCTTAAACAGATGCTGAACCGCGAACTTGTCCGGCGTGGCGCGCGCGGGCTGTATTTGCCCGGACGCCCGCGTCCACGTGGGCTGAGCGCCGTACTTCTCATAGCGAGTGTCGCCGACGCTTGTCCACTCCGGCTGCTTACCTAACGCCGCCGCGATAGCCGCCTTATCGTCTTTTGTCGGCGCGCCGTAGCCGCCGAGAGCCTCGTACCAGATTTGAACAGGGCAGACGAGATCGCTCGCGAAATCCGCGAGATATGTTTTAACCTTAAGCTCTAACCCCGCAGTATTCTTTGTGTCAAACCGCATATTGAGTGAATTCCTCCCGTAAATATTAAACATAACTTTACTCCACATAAGTATATCACGCGGTCGGGGCGTTGTCAAGATTTTTTGCAAAACAACTCGCGATCAGCGCGTAATGGAACTTAACACAAAAGCAACAAGGAAGAGAACGGCGAATTTGTAACTATCGCACATAGAGCAAGACGCGCAAAGCGGAAAATTTTGCACAGAAACGGCAAGCGCGGGATCCCTAATGTTGTCATATGTAATGAAATTGCGTTTCGCGAAGTTTTTTCAAAAAAAGTGCTTGACAAACGTTTTAGGGTGTGTTACAGTATATGCGGACTGAGGTCGAAAGTGAATCGAATTGGGGTACCCCAATTCGTGTTCGCGATTTTGGATTCACCGCAGGTGAATCCAAGGGGATTTCGCCGAGGTTCACTCGAACGGAAAATT
>JAITKN010000093.1 GCA_031278415.1 Oscillospiraceae bacterium | reverse complement strand
TTGCGGGGAAAACGCGGTTGCAATAAAATAGACCTCCTTGGAAACTGTGCCTAATTTCGTTGTCCTCCCTTGCGGTATCTGTATACAGCGGCGGTCGTCCGCCTTATTATACGCAGTTTCCGAGGAGGTCTAATTGAGATTATTTCGTATTAGACTGCGCCGGGTGACTGCTTGCGTTCGTCGATAATGCGCTTTGCCTTGTGAGTACTGCGCTCCAAACTGCCGTCCGGCAGAACGATTACGTTAGCGGGCTTCACTCCGCAACGCGCTTTCAGAGAGTCGCTGACCTTACGCGTTACCGCGTCGTCGGGCAGCTTGCCGGAGTTTTCGACTGTAACCTCGTACTTGCACGTAAAATCTTTTTCGTAGACGCGTATTGTATACTCGCCGGTGACTTCCTCTAAGCCTCGTATCACATACTCGATGTCGCTGGGGTAGACGTTAACGGCACTGACGATAAACATATCGTCCTTGCGGCCGTCTACGTGGATTCTGCCGTGGGTACGTCCGCACTTGCAGGGAGTGTTGTCAATCCAACCGATGTCGCCGGTACGGAAACGAATCATAGGACGCGCGCGCTTGCGGAGCGTCGTGTATACAAGTTCGCCGCGTTCGCCGGGGCGAAGCACCTCGCCGGTTTGAAGGTCTATGGTTTCAACAAGTATGTGGTCTTCCGCGATGTGAAGTCCGTCGTGAACCTCGCATTGAGCGGCGCAGGCTCCGAATATATCGCTAAGTCCGTAAAAGTCGAACAGTTCCGCGCCCCAAAGGTCTTCAATCGCCTTGCGCGTCGCGCCGATTGAGCCGCCCATCTCACCCGCGACAAAAATTTTGTTAATGGCAAGGTCTTTTCGAGGGTCAACCCCGTTCTTTTTACACGTTTCACCGAGATACCACGCGTAACTCGGACTTGTCCAAATACACGTCGGCTTGTACGTTTGCAAAATGAAAATCAGTCGCTCCGACGGCAATGTTCCGCCCCAGATGCACAGCGCGCCGAGTCTCTGAGCGCCGATCACATCGGGACCTCCGACATACAGCGAGAAGTTCAGCGCGTGAACATATCGGTCATTGGGGCGCATTCCCGCTTGCCAAAACCAACGCGATTCCACGTCTTGCCACTCGTCAAAGTCCTGTTGAGTAAAGGGGCTCATAGTAGGAACACCGGTCGAACCGGACGAGGTCGAGACAAACACGACCTGCTCCTCAGGTACCGCGGCAAGTTCGCCGAGAAAACTCCCGACTCCCTGCGTATCGCGCTGAGTCTTCTTGTCAATGAACGGGAATTTAGCTAAGTCGGCAAGCGTTTTAATATCATCCGGCTTGACACCGGCGGCATCGAACGAACGCTTGTAGTACGGCGCGTTTTCGTACGCGAATTTAATCTCCTCCCGCAAGAATTTCAGTTGTTGCTCCTCAAGTTCCGCTCTCGGAAGGGTTTCTGTTTTCTCGTTCCAGTATTTGCTGCTCATTACTTATATCTCCTCCAAAGTGTAGTGTAAGTGTTTGCGGCGTCAGCGTCAGCGCCACCGCAGCGCGAATTTTTGCAACTTGTTGAATACGAAGAATACAACGCTTATGACGATTCCTATTATCAGGACACCGACAATTGTGCGCGTATAGTTGCCTAAATCAGAGTAGTTTTTAACGTAGTAGCCCATACCGTTCCGCGCGCCTATCATTTCGGCGGATGTAAGCAGTATGAACGACACGGTCAGCCCTTGCCCCATCCCGGTAAAAATCTGCGGCAATGAGGCGGGCAGAATTATCTTGCAGAGCGTTTCTGTTTTGCCGACATTGAGAACTTGCGCGGAGTCTGTGATTCTCTTGTCTATGTAAAGAACCCCGCTCATCGTTGCGGCAAGAATAGGCCAGAATGAGGCAAGGAAAATGACCATCACCGATACCGCCCTGAAACTCGGCAAAAGCGCGATTCCATAAGGGATATAGACAACCGGCGGGATCGACCCGATGAACTTAGAGATGTACGTTGCCGCGTTTCCGGCTCTGACAGCTGTACCTAAAATAAGCCCGAGCGGCACGGCGATTGCCAGCGCAAGCGCGTAACCTTTCCCGACCAACGCCAGACTGCTTCCTATGTGCGGAAGTAACTGCGGAATATCCGTAATCAATTGCTTAAAGACAACTCCCGGCGGC
The DNA here is from genome assembly GCA_031278415.1 of Oscillospiraceae bacterium. Lineage (GTDB taxonomy): Bacteria > Bacillota > Clostridia > Oscillospirales > Oscillospiraceae > JAISJH01. The sequence continues at coordinate 2,363 of JAITKN010000093.1, read as the reverse complement.
GGGAAAAGCATCTCTTTGAGCAGGGATAATTTTGCGGTCGCCAATATCCACACGATAAGCAGCGCGTACAAAAACGCCGCTATGTCGTGAGGCAGATTCAGCGTCTCCGGCTTCCGCGAAAACGCGTCCGCGGCAATCAAAGCGATTTCGATAATCGCCGCAAATCCGAGCGTATACAGAAATTCATCCGGTTTGTCGATTTTGTTCGGGATCAGCTGTGTAAGACACAACAACGCGAACAGCAGCCGCGATATTTTGAAAAATCTCTTTTTGAAAGTCATATTACAACCCAATCGTCCTCAGTTTCGCCGATTTTAGATTCAGAATCGAAAAACAGCGTCGTCAAATTACCTCGAAAGTCCGCATAGTCCGGCGAATGCAGAAGCGCGGAACGCTCACGCGGACGCGGAAACGGCACCGATATATCTTTCGCGACCGTTCCGGGGCTTTCCGTAAGCATTATAACGCGGTCGGAAAGGAATATAGCCTCATCAATGTCGTGAGTAATGAACACTACCGTCTTATGCTTCTGCTCATTCTGCCATAAGCGCAAAAGAAGCTCCTGAAGAATAACGCGGTTCTTCGCGTCTACGGCGCCGAACGGTTCGTCCATAAGAAGGATGTCCGTATCCATCGCGAGAGCGCGGGCGATCGCCACGCGTTGCTGCATTCCGCCGGACAGCCGCGAAGGGTATCTGCTTGACGCGTCCGCGAGTCCGACCTTCTCCAGATACTCGTCCGCAATTTCCAATATCCGCTTCCGCGTTAAATCCTTTCGAGCTTGCTTAATCCCGAACGCGACATTGCCCCGCGCAGTCATCCACGGGAACAGCGAATACTGCTGAAAAACAACGCCGCGGTCAAGTCCGGTACCGGTAAGCGGCTTGCCGTCAATCAGCACCGCCCCGGAAGTCGGCGCGCGCAGACCCTCCAAAACGCTGAGTAGTGTACTCTTCCCGCAGCCGGACGAACCGATCACGCTCACAAATTCTCCCTCGTCAACGCTGAACGTTACCCCTTGGAGCGCGGTAAATAACTCACCGCGCTCCTCATAAGTGACTCCTAAGTTTTGAATATCAATTTTAGGCAAGTCTCAGTTGTTCTCCTCAAATCGTATTTCAAGTTCCTTGTACACGGTGTCGTCAGGATACTCTTCCAGAATACTGTACAACGCGGCGCGGTAAATATCGACATTGTACAACGCGTCAATGTCGTAGTCCGTAGTGTAGCCGAAGTCCACGATCTGCTCCTTAAGTTCGGTAGTCGCTATGCGGTCAGGGTCAGGCACCGAGAAACTGTAGCCGCCGTAGATTTCGACGCGAAGCAGTTCGTCTTCAATATCAATGTACTTCTTGACATCGGCAATTGTGTCGTCCCGGTTCTCCTGCGAGAATTTGTAAGCCTTGATAAGGGCGCGCTCAAACGCCGTGTAAGTGTTGGGCTTATCAAGAAGAGCCTGAGTCGGAGCAACTTGACGGCAGCAAGGTTGGTTGTGGAAGTGCTCTATCTCAGAACAATAGAAAACGACGTCATAACCCTGACTTTGCGCCAAAGACGCATACGGCGAATATACGCTTGCCGCGTCAATCTCCGCGCCCTGAAGCGCGTTATAAGCGTCTTTTTGACTGTCGAAATAAACCACGTTAACGTCAACGCCCGGCACAAGACCCGCCTCGTCAAGCAAAAGCAGAAGCTGCAAATCCTGAATACTGTTTTTGACCGTGGCAACATTACGCCCGCGCAGAATCGTAATATCCCAACTTTCCAGCCCATCGGTGAATTCCGGCTTGATTACATAGCCGTGACCATTTGTCATAGCTCCGCCGAAAATGGTTATGGGATTATCCTGACTTTGGAATGTAATTGTGGGAACAGACCCGATAAGCGCGGCATCAAGGCTGCCCGAATTCAGACCCTGAACCATCTCGCCGGAACTTGCAAAAAGCAACAGTTCCGCGTCAAGCCCTTCCTCCGCAAAGTAGCCTTCCTCCTGCGCGACAAAGGCGAGCAGATGAGCCGTACTGTTGAGGTGTCCGATTTTGAATGTGGTTTGCTCGAGCGCGGGAACTTCGGGAGCCTCCGGAGCGATTGTGTTCTCGGTTGCGTCCGCAGCCGGAGTGTCGGTCGGAGAGGTCGTCGGCTCGGTTTCAGACGAGTTGCAAGCGGTCAGCGCGAAAATAAGCAACAGGCTCAGAGCGGCAAGCAGGATGTTTGATGGTCGTTTCATAACGATATTCCTTTCATATTAGGAAATAAGATTTTATTGCATACTAAATATATATGTAATAATTAATATGAGAATAACATACCTTTTGACTCTTGTCAAGCACTTTTTCAGCTTTTTTATAAATTTTTTTCTTAAC
>JAITKN010000067.1 GCA_031278415.1 Oscillospiraceae bacterium | reverse complement strand
AAGTTTGCCGCCATGCGCTTTGCGAGTTCAACTCCGGTCGCTATGAAGGTAAGGCTGAATAATTGATATGACATACGTGAAGTGAACACTTAATCGGTTGGTTAGTGGTTCATTGATTTACTGCGCCTAAAACAAGAAAATACGGAGGTCATTTCAAATGAAAAAATTTATATCTATTGCCCTTGCGTTGCTGATTGGCGCGCTGGCGCTCTCAGGCTGCGCGAACAATAACACGCCTAATGACAGCGAAAACGACAAAGGACTCAGCGTTGTTACTACCATATTCCCGCCCTACGATTTCGCGAGGGAAATTGCGGGGGATAAGGCGGAGGTCACTATGCTTTTGCCGCCCGCGTCGGAAAGCCACTCGTTTGACCCCACACCGGCGGACATTATCAAAATTCAGGATTGCGATGTGTTCATATATGTCGGCGGAGAGTCCGATGAATGGGTCAGTTCTATCTTGGAATCGATGGACACTTCCAATATGCGTATTATCACGCTTATGGATTGCGTAGAGGTTGTGGAGGAAGAAATCGTCGAGGGTATGGAAGACGATGAGCACGAAGAAGGTGAAGAAGGCGAAGAAGGCGGCGAAGAAGCCGAGGAACCGGAATACGATGAGCATGTCTGGACGTCGCCGCGCAACGCTAAACTGATAGTCGAAAAAATTTCAGAAACGCTGCGGGAAGTTGACGCGGATAACGCTGATTATTACAGGGCGAACACGGAGGCATATTCGGCGGAGCTTGACGATTTGGACGCGAAGTTCAAGGCGGTTGTTGATTCCGCTGCGCGTAACACGCTCGTGTTCGGCGACCGGTTCCCGTTCCGATACTTCGCGGACGCGTATGGATTGGACTATTACGCGGCATTTCCCGGTTGCTCGACCGAAACGGAGGCAAGCGCGGCGACGATAGCGTTTTTAATCGACAAGGTTAAGGACGAGCAAATTCCCGTTGTTTTCCATATTGAGCTGTCGAATGAGAAAATAGCTGACGCCATCAGCGAGAGTACCGGCGCGAAAGTGGCATTGCTCCACGCCTGCCACAATATCTCGAAAAACGATTTTGAATCCGGAAAGAGCTATCTTGACCTAATGACCGACAATGTTGAGGCGTTAAGGGAGGCGCTGAACTGATATGACTCTTATCACCTGCCGGGACGCCGCGTTCGGCTACGAAGGAAGTACCGCTGTCAGCGGGCTGAACTTTGAAGTCAGAAGCGGGGACTATTTATGCGTGGTCGGAGAAAACGGCTCCGGCAAGAGTACGCTTATCAAGGGGTTGCTGCGCCTGAAAAGCCCTCTTGCCGGAAGTGTTTCGGTTGGTGGTGGATTCGGCGCGGGCAAAATCGGCTATCTTCCGCAGCAGACGGCGGCGCAAAAGGACTTTCCGGCCAGCGCGTATGAGGTCGTACTTTCCGGATGCCTGTCGGCTCGGGGAATCTTGCCGTTTTACTCGCGTAAAGATAAGGATACGGCGCGCAAAAATATAGAGCGGCTCGGCATTGAGCCGCTCTGTAACCGTTGCTATCGTGAGCTTTCGGGAGGTCAACAGCAACGGGTGCTGCTTGCGCGGGCTTTATGTTCCGCGAAAATGGCGCTGTTGCTTGACGAACCCGTAGCGGGTCTTGACCCGTTGGTCACGCGGGAGCTGTATCGGCTTATTAAAGAGATAAACCGCGAAACGGGACTCACAATCATTATGGTGTCGCACGATATTCACAGCGCGGTTAAGTACGCGAGCCATATCCTGCATCTTAAAACTAAGCAAGTGTTTTTCGGAAGTACCGCCGAATATCTGAATTCGGATGTCGGCAGAGCCTTTATTGGCGGTCATTATCAGGCGGAAGGAGATCGCGATGATTAGTACTCTTTTGGAGATGTTTTCCTATGCGTTTCTCGTTCGCGCGGTTGTGGTCGGTGTGCTTGTTTCGCTCTGCGCGTCTTTACTCGGCGTGAGTTTGGTACTGAAGCGTTACTCGATGATTGGCGATGGTTTATCGCATGTGGGATTTGGGACGCTTGCCGTTGCGACCGCGATGAATGCCGCTCCGCTGACCATTTCGATTCCCGTTGTTGTGCTGGCGGCGTTTCTGCTTCTGCGTATCAGCGAGAACAGTAAAATTAAGGGCGACGCGGCAATTGCGCTGATTTCTACAAGCAGTTTGGCAATTGGAGTTGTGGTTATTTCACTGACCACGGGAATGAATACCGATGTGTGCAATTATATGTTCGGCAGCATTTTGGCTATGAGCAAAGACGATGTAACCCTTTCGGTCATTCTTGCCGGCGTGGTGTTAGCCGCGTTTGTGCTGTTCTACAACAAAATATTCGCTGTCACGTTTGACGAAAATTTTGCGAAAGCGACAGGCGTGAAAACCGGAATATATAATATGATGATAGCGTTCCTGACAGCGATTACAATTGTATTGGGAATGAGAATGATGGGCGCGATGCTGATTTCAAGCCTGATTATTTTCCCCGCGCTCACGTCAATGCGATTGTGTAAAAAGTTTAAGACGGTAACGCTATGCTCCGCTATCGTATCGGTAGTGTGTTTCTCCATCGTAGTAGTGCTGTCCTATATCGAGGCGACTCCTACCGGGGCAAGCGTTGTACTTGTTAATATCGCGGCGTTCTTGCTGTTTTGGTTAGTCAGTTTCGCAAAAGGGAGGATTAGAAAATGAGGACATTGGGCATATTGCTTGCTCTTTGCGTAATGCTTATGCTGTCGAGTTGCCAAAGGCAAATACCCGCCGATGAGGGCGAAGTGCCGATAAGCACCGCCGCGGCGCCTTCCGCGGCGCCTTTCGCGGTAACACAGTCCGAGAACGCTGCGTTTGATCCGGCTTCGGACCCGGCGGAGATTGAGCAGCCGAGCGAGACCTTTGCCCGCGACATTGGCGGCGATGTTGTGGAGATCAAGGAAAAACTGTTTATTGCGCAAATAAACGACGTTTATCTGAATCCGGAGGATTATTTCGGCAAGACCATTAAGTACGAGGGTATGTTTACGCAGTACGCGTGGGAAGAAAATAATATGACTTACTACCTGGTTTACAGACAGTCGCCCGGTTGCTGCGGAGCGGATGGTCAGGCAGGTTTTGAGGTTATTTGGGCGGAGGGTTCAGAGCAGCCTTATCCGAGTGAAAACGACTGGTGTGAGGTCGTTGGCACTCTCGAAAGCTACGAGGAACTCGGCGAAATGTATTTGCATATTGTTTTGGATTCGCTTACGGTTAAAAGCGAGCGCGGATTAGAATTCGTTGAGCAATAGCTATGTCAGCATGATCAGTTGACCGGTTACGGTACATGAAAGGAATGGGAAAACTATGAACGAAGAATATTTTCTGCTGGCAGTTTTGGACGATGCTTCACAGCGTCGACTGAATGAGATATCTGACGAATTAACCTGTCAGGGATTTCAGTATACAAAAGATACTCCTTATCATATTACATTGTGGAATGGAGAAAAGCCGAATGAGAAGTTGATTTCTCATTTTGAACGGATTTGCGGCAAGACCGCCCCTATTGATACGGCTCTGTGTTCCATCGGACTATTCGGTTTAACGGTGCTGTTTTTATCTCCGCTGCCATGTACGCCGCTGACAAAACTGGAAGAAGATATTTGCGGATACGTAAACAATAACCTGGTCGGATGGGTTCCGCATTGCACCATGCGTATGGGGAGTGAAGATAACATTGCTTCCGCAGTGCCCGTGCTGGCGAAGTGTTTCGCGCCGTTTCCCGTTCGGATAGAACGACTTGAATTGTATGGATGTGGTGAGAATTATGCACGATTTGAGCGTAGTTTCCCGTTGCTCGGCAATGAATCAGATTTGACCATCTGCCGTTCACGACCGGCTATATAGAATGGAGAACCATATGAACCTAATAATTGTACACGGCGCGCCGTGTTGCGGCAAAAGCACGATTGCCGCTAAATTACACGAGCATTTCAAAAGCCCGTGGTTTGAGTTCGGGTGGATACCGGAGTTTCGCAACTTGAATCCGCACACAGAAATCTCGTGCAAACTCGAGGAACAATTGAGCTTTGAAAATCTCGCGCTTGTTGTGCGAAACTACATGAAGCACGGATTTGAAAGTGTGATACTCTCT
>JAITKN010000026.1 GCA_031278415.1 Oscillospiraceae bacterium | reverse complement strand
GCTACCCTGACGGAAGTTTTCGACCGAACGCGGCAATCACGCGAGCGGAATTCGCCGCCGTTGCGGTGCGGTTCGGCGGCGCGGACGCGTTCGGGGTCGCGGACGCGGCGAACTTCCCGGACGTGGCTGATGATCATTGGGCGGTCGGCAGCATCGCCGCGGCGGCGTTGCGAGGTTGGGTTACGGGCTATCCGGACGGGAGCTTCCTGCCCGACAGTCCGATCACCCGCGCCGAAGCGGTCACGATAATCAATCGGATATCGGAGCGCGTATGCGATCGCGAGTTCGTTGACGCTTCGGACGCGATCACGAGCTTCACAGACCTGACCGCCGAGCATTGGGCGTATTACGGCATTATGGAAGCGGCGAACAGTCACGAGTACACAAGAGACACATCCGGCGCGGAACGCTGGCTCGCGCTGCTTGATTAGACCTCCTCGGAAACTGTGCCTGATTTCGTTGTCCTCCCTTGCGGTATCTATATACAGCGGCGGTCGTCCGCCTTATTATACGCAGTTTCCGAGGAGGTATATTGAACATTCGACGGCACGACAGGGCAGGGCATTAAGCGACAGGGTAGGGGCGGGCGACAGGGTTTCGCCGCTCGGCGCGTTGATTTAAGTTAATTGAAATAGTCGTTGGCGCGCCAAGGTGTGCCGGCCTGCATTTTGCGTTCCGCCTGCGCGTCAAGAAGTTCGCCGATAAGGCGGTTAGACAGCAAGAACCCTCGCGGAGTGAAGCTGTATCGGTCTTCGCGGCGGATGGTCAGTTCCAACTTGACGAAGTTTTGCAGAGTATTTTCAATGCTGTCAAAACCGCCGCGATAGATGGCGTTGTACTCGCTCCTGCAAATGCCGGCGGAAGTGCGCATTCCGAGCATAATGTAATCCGCCGCGTGTTCATAAGGTGAAAGATATTCCGTTTCGTCGGGAATAGTGATAGCGGCGTTGTTTTGCGTCGCCGCGATGTAGCTTTCCGGCTCGATGAGGTACTTATACCTGATGTTGCCGAAGTATGAGGACGCGGAACTTCCGAACCCCACATAGGGTTTAAGCGTCCAATATTTGAGGTTATGCTTAGACTCTCTGCCGGGTTTGGCAAAGTTAGAGATTTCATACTGAGCGTATCCGTCGCCGGCCAGCGCGTCCACGGTATAAAGATACATATCCGCCTGAGTATCATCGTCCGGAATATCGGGGTCGCCGCGTTTCGGCCAGAGCTTCGTTCCCCTCTCGATTTTCAGCCCGTACGCGGAGATGTGTTCGGGCTGCAAGCGCATAGCCTGCGCCAAATCCTCCGCCCAGTCTTTGCGGGTCTGACCGGGCAGTCCGTAGATTAAATCTAAACTGAGATTGTCGAATCCGGCGGCGCGAATGTGTTCGATGGCGTCAAGGATTTCCTCGCGATTGTGCGCTCGGTCGATTCGGCGCAGATGGGCATCATTGAAGCTCTGCGCGCCGAGCGATACGCGGTTGAAGCCGGCTTTGCGCAAAGCTTTGAAGTCGTCAAGTCTGACGCTTTCCGGATTAGCCTCAAGCGTGACCTCGCTGTCTATAAGCACCTTGCAACGGTGTTTCAACAGCTCAAAGAGGTCAATGAGCCGATCCGCGCCGTAACGCGTCGGAGTTCCGCCGCCAATGTAAACAGTATCCGCGTAGAACGCTTCCAGCCTCGGCGCGAACTCCTTGATGTGAGCTTTGAGCGCGTCGTGGTAGAGCGGCATAAGCTCATTTTTGCCCTCGTATGAGGCAAAATCGCAGTACGCGCACTTGGATAGGCAAAACGGAGTGTGAATGTAAATTCCGATAGTGTTTATCATAAGCGAATGTCCGAATCCCCGCTGTTTCCGCGTGTAATAACGGCGGTTTTGACCACAACGCGGAGGTTCGCCGAAACAGATTCCGCGGCGTCGGCGAATCCCGCGCTCACAGCGTCCTACCTGTTTCGGACCGGTGCGGCGCCGTCATTACTTAGTACCCCACAGTCGGTCGCCGGCGTCGCCGCAGCCCGGCACGATGTAGCCGTTTTCGTTAAGGCGTTCGTCAAGCGAGGCGGCGTAGATGGTAACGTCCGGATAATTTTCTTCGAGTTTCCTTACGCCCTCCGGCGCGGCAAATAGGCAAATCATACTGAGTTGCTGTACGCCTTGCTCGCGCAGAATTTCAATGGCGGCAAGCGCGGAACCGGCGGTAGCAAGCATAGGATCAAGGATAAATACGTGTTTGTTAGAGATATCAGCGGGAGTTTTGTAATAGTATTTAACAGGCTTAAGCGTAGTTTCATCGCGGTACAAACCGATATGCCCGAGCCGCGCGTTCGGCATAAATTTCAGCAGACCATCCACAAGCCCCAGCCCCGCGCGGAGGATAGGCAGAAACACATAGTCATTCTCGTCAAGCAGATAGCCGTCAGCCGCGCAAATCGGAGACGTGACCTCGTACCGCTTCAGCGGAGCGTCGCGCAGTGCCTCATAGCATAGAATCTGCGCGAGTTCTCCGGCAAGCTCGCGGAATTCTTTCGTGTTTGTGCGAACGTCACGCAGTATGCTGATTTTGTGCCGCACAGGCGAAGTGTCTATCAGGTTCAAACTCATCTGATTGCCCCCTGTAAGTAATGGTTATTGCTCATCTTTATCGGGGAGAGCGACGTTAAGAATAATTCCGATGATGGCCGCGAGGCTCATTCCCGAAATCGACAGCGCGACATTGCCGGTCGCTATGGTAATAACACTGCCGCCAAGCCCCAGAACCAGCATCGCGCAGCTGACGACGATGTTCTTGGTCTTGCTGAAATCGACTTGGTTTTTGACAAGCACTTTCAAGCCGTTTACGGCAATAAAGCCGTACAGCAAAATCGAAACCCCGCCGAGTACCGCGCTCGGAATGGTGCTGATAAGCGCGGTCAGCTTGCCGAGGAAGCCGAAGATAATCGCGATTATCGCCGCAAATTTGATAACGAAAGAGGACGCGACGCGGGTCATTCCGACAACGCTTGTATTTTCGCCGTAGGTGGTGTTCGCGGGACCCCCCAGCAAGCCCGCGGCAAAGGTGGCGAGACCATCGCCCAGCAGTGTGCGGTCAAGTCCCGGGTCCTTGATTAGGTCTTTGCCGATAATCTGACCGAGCGCGGTATGATCGCCGATATGCTCACAGATCGTAACTAACGCGACGGGAACGATGGTAAGCAGCGCGCCCCCGCTGATTGAGTACGTGACGAACGGAAATTCAAACCGGGGCAGCGAAAACCATCCGGCTTCCTTTACCGGCGTAAAATCCACTATGCCCATAATAACGGCGGCAATGTAGCCCGCCGCGATGCCAACGAGGAAGGGAATGATTTTCAGAAAACGCGCCTTGCCCTTGGCGTAAATAGCGGCGACAATCGTGACGGCAAAAGTAACAATCGCGGCAATAATCGTTTTCAGGTCGGTCGTGCCGCCGGTAAGTCCTATACTGCTGATTGCGGTGGGAGCAAGTCCGAGTCCGATAATCATAATCATCGGTCCGATTATTATCGGCGGCAGGATTTTGTCAATCCAATTCTTGCCGGCGAATCTTATTACAACGGCAATGATTATGTACACGATTCCGACGCACATTATGCCGGTAAACGCGCCGTCTTTGCCGTCCAGCAGATACCCCGCCGCGACAGGCGCGATAAAAGCGAAAGAACTTCCAAGGTACACAGGCGATTTGCTTTTTACGCACAGCGCGTAAATCAGGGTTCCGATTCCGGATGTAACCAACGCAACCGGAATGGTCAGCACATCCGCGCCTGCGGCGGCATTCACAAGTATGGGAACAAGTACGGTTGCGCCGAACATAGCGAAGACGTGCTGAATCGCTAATATAAGGCTCTGAGGGATAGGCGGACGCTCGTTGACGTCGTAAATCAACTTTTCGGTTTGGCTGTTCATCGCGTTGGTACTCCTTTGAATGTTTATTTTGTTACAGTATAACCGATTTTCCGACCTTTGTCAAGACTGTATTGCGGGCTGCGTAAATAAAGATGTTCGCGTGTCAAACATAGCTTACAAAACGGTCGGGAAAAGGTCAAGTATGTCGTTGGGGGATTTGAGACGGTGATAGTCTGAATAAGCGTTGATATGAACCCGCTATATCAACCGCATACCACATATGGCGCGGTACACGTCAAAAACATCTGTATATTGTGGTTTTCGGCATCAAAATTTGGAGTTGGTATTTCATCAACTCTATTTGCGACTATCGGCAAAAAAAAATTGGAAAATTTTCAAAAAAAGTGCTTGACAAACGTTTTGGGGGGTGTTATAGTGTATGCGGACTGAGGTCGAAAGTGAATCGAATTGGGGTACCCCAATTCGTGTTCGCGATTTTGGATTCACCGCAGGTGAATCCAAGGGGATTTCGCCGAGGTTCACTCGAACGGAAAATT
>JAITKN010000084.1 GCA_031278415.1 Oscillospiraceae bacterium | reverse complement strand
TCTGTGCATTTGCTCACGCCGCAAGTAATGGTTTATCGTTTTTGCGGGTCGCACTCGGCAATAGCTTGAATGAGCGATTTACCAATATTTTGTTTGCGTTCTGTCTTGTTTTTGCCGCGCTCGGAATGGTGCTGTTTATAAAATCAAAAGGAGCAGAACTCACACCCGCGAAGCGCGATGTAACATCCGAAAGGTATATTGACCCGTGAGGCTCTCGAGTCCCTTCCGCGTCTACCCCTGTTACAAGCAGCACGACATTACGGACTGCGCGGCGGTCTGAACGGTATGTCCGATGGTGCGATGGTCCGAACCTTTTTGTATGGTTATAGTCGCAAATAGAGTTGATGAAATACCAAACCCAAAATTTGTTGCTAAAAACCACAATATACAGATTGTTTTTGACGCGTACTGCACCATATGTGGTATGTGGTTGATATAGCGGGTTGATATCAACGCTTATTTAGACTATCACCTTTCTAAATGCCGCCTTTCCACTAAAACGGGAGTAGAGCCAAAACTTGTTGGGTGTGGCAGTCATATAGATTAAGTGTGGCTTGCCCTTGGGATCTTTGCGACCTTTGCGACCAAATGAAGCGATAGATGGGAGGAAATATTACACTTGAAAAAAACTGTCGCGTTATTCCTAATTATTTCAATAATCCTACTTTACGGATGTAATGCCAATATTAGTACAAATTCACATAGGATTATGCTAAGCCGCAGCGAAGCTGAAACCGCTATTAGCGCGTTATTGCCGGACCCCGGGTACGAGTATCGTTCAGATCAATTGATTTTGTCCGGACTAAATAGCAAAATATCTGCAGCAACCGTATACGACAGCAAATTATGGTGTGTATCTGACGGAATTCTGTATTCTGCAGATACTGATGGTTCAAATGCCATCAAAGTGACTGATTCAATTGTTGAAGACAAACATATTACTTTTGACTCAACCGGTAATGTCTATTTCGGTTTTTTACAAATAGTTTCCTACTCGAAAGGCGAAAAAACTCCGGTTGCCAATCAGAAACAAAATCAATACATACAGGATATATTCACTCTCGACAACGGAACTGCGGCAACACTTACGTTTGAAGAAGATACTTTTGTAATTCGTGAACTCAATGACAACTCAGTTAGCAATAACATTTCATTCCGTTTCCCCGATAGCGTAAAAGATATTAACGGGATTTATTATTATAATGGAGTGGCATTGATTTCTGATATTACCGGCGTGTACCCCTATTCTGATATAGACGCACATTACATTTTTAAATGGTCTGACTTAGGCGTAGTTGGTATTAATGCCGATCTCGTCGGTATTGACGATAATCTAAATATAATTTTTCTTGACCACGCAGATGGCAAGCTGTATTTTACACAAATTACGCCAACTATCTCCAAGACGGAAATTTCCCTTGCAGTTGTTGCTCCCGATGGATGGGTTAAACCGGAATTGGAAACTGCGGTGATCGAGTTCAACCGTTCCCAAAAAGAGTACAAAGTCAATATGGTTAAGTACAGTTCGCCGGAAAAACTAAACCTTGAAATAATCTCAGGGCATATCCCCGATTTGTTGGAGCACTATGGAATCCCATTTGCAAGTTTTGTAAATAAGGGTCTCTTTGAAGATCTGAATCCTTTCATTGACGCGAACCCGGAACTAACGATGGTTTCCGCATTCCGCAGAACGCTGTCAAGCAGCAATGCGCTGTATCGGATTTCTCCGGGGATTTACATCTATACGCTTATAGGCAGTACTGACTATGTAGGTACTGAAATGGGCTGGACCATTAATGAAATGAAAGAAATTTTCGCAACAATGCCGAAAGGCGCGACAATCATCAATGCTGAATGGGGCAAAGAACTTGCAACACAATACTTTTTGAAGCAAAATATTGACAAATTTGTCAACTGGGAAACCGGCACGGCTCTTTTCGATCTTCCTGACTTCAAGTGGACGCTGGAGTTTATCAATTCTTTCCCGGACAAAGGTGGTTGGGATTTCGAAATACCATTGGTTTTAGAGGGCAAGCAGATGATGATAGAGAGTCGGCTTTTTAACTTCGGCGGATTTGCTGCTTTAGATCGTAACTTTGAAAGCAAGTGGGTAATTAAAGGATACCCCTCAGAACGCGAAGCCTTTGGGCTCGCATATGCTGAACCGTATACACTCTCTATGACCGTTGCGTGTACAAACAAGGATGCCGCATGGAGTTTCATACGTTATACTTTATTGTCCGACATTGGCGATAGTGCATATCCGGTAGTGCAGTCAAAATTTGATGAAGCTGCTGAAAAGGCAATGACAACACGTCAAGCTCCGCCATTTGACAAAATCCCGCTTCTAAATCAAGAACAATTCAAAAAATTTCTATCATTCATTGAAAGAATCGAAATGGTTAGCGATACCTATCAGGAGTTATCGGATATCATTGCGGAGGAGTCTGCGCCCTACTTTGCGGGACAAAAGACGCTGGATGAAGTATGCGAAATCATACAGTCCCGAGCGAAAAACTACATCGCGGAACAGAGATAACCCCGGAGCATTTCAACCCTTGAAAACATATTTTGACGCATTTCCGAATTAGACGTCTTACAAAAAGAAATTTCGGCATGGGAATTATCTCGCAACCAAGCAGCAACATCTGTTAATTGGCATTTCACTACCGACGACGCAAGGGGCAAACTGAAATTCCTCTGCCCTAAAATTTAATTGTGTCAGGGTAGTAGTAACCTTGAAATCGGCATCTCCGTGGCCCGCTTGTAAAAAACGCTTGCTTTTTGTGGTTTGGCGTGTTATAATGCGCCAATAGACAAATTCTTATGATGAGGTGGCAAAATATGTCCGTGGAAAAGTGCGGCGCGGCGATTCTCGGGTTCGGCAACATCGGCTCCGGTGCTGCGGAACTGCTGAAAACAAATAAGGCTCGTATTACTCAGAGTGCCGGCAGAGAGGTGGTGCTTAAATACATTCTGGATGTCAAGTTCCCGGAAAACAGCGAGTTCAAACATCTGTTTGTCTCCGACTTCGCTCTGATTGAAAATGACCCCGCCGTTACCGTGGTTATTGAGACTATCGGCGGGATCCGCTTTGCGTACGACTTCACCAAGCGCGCGCTGTCGGCAGGGAAAAGCGTTGTTACGTCCAATAAAGAACTTGTCGCGATGTATGGGCATGAACTGCTTACGATCGCGAAAGCGAACAACGTCAATTATCTGTTCGAGGCAAGCGTTGGCGGAGGCATCCCGATTTTGCGCCCGCTAAGCCAGTGCCTTGCCGCGAACGAGATTACCGAGATTTACGGCATACTGAACGGTACCACTAACTATATATTAACCAAGATGAGCGAAGGTCAAAGCTACGAACAGGCTCTGAAAACAGCGCAGGAACTCGGCTACGCGGAGGCTGACCCCGCTGCGGATGTAAGCGGCAAAGACACCTGCCGTAAAATTTGTATTCTCGCGGACCTGGCATTCGGCAAACACATTAACCCCAACGAGGTAAGCGTTATCGGCATTGAAAATGTCAAAAACGCGCTTACAGCCGAAGGCAAGGTTAAACTTATCGGCCGCGCGAAAAAGCTCGGCGGCGACAGGATTATGATTCGTGTCGCGCCGGAGGTTATCGCCGCCGACCATATGTTAAGCTGCGTGGAGAACGCGAATAACGGCATCGTGGTTAAAGGCGACGCCGTCGGCGAAGTACTGTTTTATGGTCAGGGCGCGGGCAAAATGCCTACGGCAAGCGCGATAGTCGCCGATGTAATTGACTGCGTTAAGCACGTGAACGCGCGCAAATGGCTCTATTGGGACGATGGCGATCGCATAGAGTTGGTTTCGGAATAACAGATTTTTGACAGGAGGTTCAGATTTTGCTGGTTGTACAAAAATTCGGAGGAAGCAGTGTCGCCGACTCACGCAGAATCAAAGCGGTCGCGTCCATTATCGCGGATACCTATCGCGGCGGCAACAGCGTAGTGGCTGTATTGTCCGCGCAGGGCGATACGACAGACGATTTAATCGAAAAAGCGGCGGAGATTAACCCTAATCCGTCCAAGCGCGAAATGGATATGCTTCTGGCTACCGGTGAACAGCAATCAATCGCGCTGTGCGCAATGGCACTGGAAATCGCGGGAATTCCCGTAGTATCAATGACCGGTTGGCAGGCGGGAGTTCAAACGACTGCGGCATACGGCAACTCGAGAATCCGCGGCATTAAGACGGAACGCATATTCGCGGAGCTTGATCGCAAGCGCGTAGTCCTTGTCGCCGGGTTTCAGGGTACTACAACGTTCTTTGACATTACTACGCTCGGACGCGGCGGCAGCGATACAACGGCGGTCGCGCTCGCCGCGGCAATGCACGCGGACTTATGCCAAATTTACACGGACGTGGAAGGAGTATTCACCGCGGACCCGCGCACCGTACCCACCGCGCGCAGACTCGACGAAATTACATATGATGAAATGCTGGAACTTGCCAGTATGGGGGCAAAAGTTCTGCACAACAGAAGTGTGGAAATGGCGCGGAAATACTCCGTCAAGTTGGAGGTTCTGTCCAGCTTCACCCGCAAGCCCGGAACAATCGTAAAGGAGAAAGTGAAAATGGAAGAAACTAAAATCAGCGGGATTGCCAAAGACAGCAATATTGCCCGCGTAGCACTGGTTGGGTTGGAGGACACGCCGGGTGTCGCGTTCAAAATTTTCAGTCTGATGGCTAAGAACAGCGTAAATGTTGATATCATCCTGCAGTCCATAGGTCGCGAAAACAGCAAGGACATCAGCTTTACCGTCGCCAAAGAAGACCTTTCAATTGCCGAGAACGCTCTTATGGAGTCTCGCGAGGTAATAGGTTTCAAGAAACTTGACGTCAGCAGCACACTATGTAAGATCAGCATCGTCGGCGCGGGAATGATTAACTCCAGCGGCGTTGCCGCGCAAATGTTCGAGGCCCTGTACGAGTCCGGCGTTAACATACATATGATAAGTACCAGCGAAATAAAAGTGTCCGTGCTTATCGACGACGTGAACGCGGATATAGCTATGAAGGCTGTCCACCGTAAATTCTTCGGCGAATAGGTAAAAGCTGAATGTTGGTAATTATAATATAAATCTATGAAACTGTTTGATAAATTAAAGGCCTCTGTGCGAGGCTTTTTCGATGACTTTACGGGCGTGAACGATGAGTTTTTTGAGGAATTGGAGGAACGCTTAATCCTGTCGGACGTCGGCGCGGCGCTGTCAGCGGAATTTGTTAATGAGCTTCGCGGATGCGTAAAGCAAAAGGGGTTGAATGGTTCCGAAGAGATTCGGGGCGAGTTGAAAAGAATTATGCTGGGCGTTTTTGCCCAATCTCTTGCGGAACGCGGAAACATTCCGGCAAGCGGGACGCCGCTTTTGATTCTCGTTATCGGCGTGAATGGCGTCGGCAAGACGACTACGATCGGCAAACTCGCGGCGCGATACACCGCGTTGGGCAAGAAAGTGCTTCTGATTGCCGGGGATACATTCCGCGCGGCGGCGGCGGAACAGCTTTCTGCTTGGGCGCGGCGCGTCGGCGCGGAGATTGTTCGCGGTACGGAAGGCGGCGATCCCGGCGCGGTAGTTTTCGATGGTTTGCAAGCCGCTAAGGCTCGACGCTCGGATGTCATAATCTGCGATACCGCCGGACGTCTGCACAACAAAACCAACTTGATGAAAGAGCTTGAGAAAATCAACCGCGTAATTACACGCGAAATGCCGAACGCGGCGCGTGAAAATCTGCTCGTCATAGATGCCGCTACAGGTCAAAACGGACTCCTTCAGGCGCGTGAATTCACGGCGGCGGCGGACTTAACGGGGATCGCGCTCACTAAACTTGATGGTACCGCTAAAGGCGGCATAGTTTTCGCCGTAGCCGGAGAACTCGGGATACCGGTTAAGCTGGCGGGCATCGGCGAGCGGCCGGACGACCTTATCGACTTCGACGCGGAGGAATTTACAGATGCGATTTTATCTGGCGACAACTAATCATAATAAACTGCGCGAATTCCGCGAAATACTCGGCGATGTTGAGCCGATTGACATTGACGTCGAAGAAAATGGTTCATCCTTTGAAGAAAACGCGTTGATTAAAGCGCGCGCGGCTTGCCGGCTTACCGGAGAACCCGCTGTTGCCGATGACAGCGGACTTTGCGTTGACGCGCTCGGCGGCGAACCCGGAATCTACAGCGCAAGATACAGCGAAGTCGGAGATCGCAAAGCTAAAATACTCCGCGAACTGCAAGGCGAAGTAAAGCGATCGGCAAAATTCGTAAGCGCGATCGCCGCTGTATTTCCGGACGGCGAAGAGTTCACGGCGCGCGGCGAAGTCCGCGGTGAAATCACGGACAAACCATACGGCGATAACGGATTCGGCTACGACCCGATATTCTATATGCCGGAGTTCGGCAAAACGATGGCGGAGCTCACGCCTGAACTTAAAAACGCGGCTTCGCACCGCGGCAAGGCCATTCAGGCGATGTTGAAGCAACTTAAAGCGCGGGGAGTGCCGCAATGAAAATCGCGATTCTCGGCGGTACGTTTAATCCTCCGCATATCGGACATTTGTCCTATATAAACAATCCCGAAGTTTGCGCGGCTGAATTTGACAAGATCATTGTGATTCCGTCGGGCGACCCGCCTCATAAAACATTGCCCGAGGGTTCGCCGGACGCGGCGCGGCGATTTGAAATGGCAAAGATAACGTTCGAGGGTACGGGCGCGGACGTTTCCGATATCGAAATATCTTCCCCGGACAAGTCCTATACCGCGGATACAATACGCCGTTTAATGGCATACTATCCTATGGCTCGATTCACTTTGCTGATGGGAACGGATATGTCAGCGACATTCGGACACTGGTATGATTCTGACTGGCTGAGAGCGAATACTGACATAATGGCGATCGACCGCAGCCTTATTCCCGTCAGTTCAACAATGGTGCGCGAGGCGCTTTCCGACAGACGCGGCAGAGAATGGCTCAGCGATAAGACATACGCCTATATAATCAAAAACAGGCTGTACAACGCTAAACCGGAGTGGGATTGGCTTCGGCGGCAAATGGAAAATTTTTTAACCGATAACGGCAAAAATACCTCGAAAAGGGTTATGCGCAGAATCAGGCATATCTACGGCACGGAAAAGGCCGCGATAGCACTCGCGAAGTTACACGGCGTGGATGTTGACGATGCCGGAATGGCGGCAATTTTGCACGATATAACAAAGTTAAAAAATTATGAACAGCACTTGACAATTCTGAAAAGCTATGGTATTATGTCAATCGATGTCGATGGAAAGAGGCTTCTTCACGCTGTTTCGGGCGCGGCAGTCGCGAAGTTCGAGTTCGGCGCTTCAGATGAGGTTTGCAACGCGATTCGCTGGCACACCACGGGCAAAGCGAATATGAGTACGCTCGAAAAGATAGTGTACTTGGCGGATTTGACAGAGGAAACGCGGCACTTCCACGATGCCCGCAGGCTACGCAAACTCACTTCTGAAAATCTCGACAAGGCTTTGAAGCTTGCTCTTGTTACATGCATCGGGAAGTTAAGGTCGGCTCATAAAACTGTTTTTCGCGAGTCCCTCGATGCATTGGATTTCTTAAACTCACAACAGTAATTTTTACGGAGGCAACAAATGCGTAACAACAAAACGAACATAAAGGAATACGCAAACGAGGCGGAGAAGGCTCGACAGGCGGAAATAAACGCTAAGATAGCGGCGTATCAGCGAAAGAAATTCCGTGCGCGAATTATCATCCTTGCGGTGGCGGCGATTGTTGTGATCGGCGGAGCGACGGCGGCGGCTAAGTTTATCGGTACCATTAAACCTCCGGACATCATAATGTTTGAGCCTACGGTTACATTTGACCCCAGTATACAAAGCCCTCCGCCTACCGCTGATCCGGAAAATGCCGACGAAGACCCCGCTATCGATAAAATTCCCGGACGCAAGGACGGTGTATACACATTCGTTATCGTCGGTGAAGATCAAGGTACAGGTAACACCGACACGATTATAGTCGGAGCGTATGACGATCTCAATAAGAAGCTCAATCTGGTAAATTTACCTCGCGACACGTTGGTCAATGTTTCGTGGTCTACCAAGAAAGCAAGCACGATTTATTATCTGCCAAACCTTAAAAGTGCCGATGTGCCCGAAGGTTATACTCTGCAGCAGTATACGCCTATTCATCGCGCCAATAACCTTAAAACGCATATTAAAGACTTGCTTGGATTTGCGCCCGACAATTACTTCGTTGTTACACTAAAAGCGTTTGAGCGGCTTGTCGACGCGATTGGCGGTGTCGATTTTGATGTTCCCATCAATATGAATTATGACGACCCTACGCAAAACCTATACATTCATATCAGCAAGGGAATGCAGCACCTGAACGGACATAATGCTGTCCTGGTGGCGCGTAATCGGCACGGATATCCCAATGCGGATATCGGACGCATAAATACTCAGCAGGCCCTTTTGAAAGCTATCGCGAAGCAGACACTTACGCTGTCTAACATCACGAAGGTTAACGAATTTGCGGAAATATTTGCCGAAAACGTTCAGACGGATATGACGCTCGGCAACTTGATTTGGTACGCGAACAGAATTATGAAGCTCGACTCGGCAGCGGATATTTCCTTTGCCACCGTTCCGGCAAACTATAATGACAGCGTTAAAGGACTGAGCTATTGCACTATTTACGTTAACGAGTGGCTTGCGATGATTAACGATAAACTTAATCCGCTGCTTCGTGAGATTACCGAGACTGATGTCAGCATCCTTACTCGGAACTCCTCGGGTACGCTCTACTCGACCAGCGGAACGATCGCGGGCGGCAGCAATTCGTTCTATAACAATATCAAGAGCACTCCCGCGCCGTCGGCGACTCCCGTTCCGGACCCCGCCGCTTCGGAAAGCATTGCGCCGGAGGACGGCGGAACCGATAGTGACAACGGACTGTTCTACGTTCCTTCGACTGACGACGCGAATACAACCCCGACTCAACCGACGGATCCCGCGGAAGAAATCTCAGCGGAACCGATAATCTGAAACAAGCACAAATAAACCTCCGTGTGAAAATAAAAGGCGATAGTCTGAATAAGGGTTGATATCAACGCTTATTCAGACTATCACCAACTAAATCGAACCGGCGGCGGCACAGGGTAATCGTACATTCCCGAAGCGCAAAAAATACCGGCGTCAGCGCCGAAAGACGGGGGCTTGCGATCCGGCGTGCCTCGCGCCGCCGTGTAAATGTGAACCCGGGGTGATAAAAAATTTCGTCTCGTTCATCGAAAACGCTTGACAAATTACATTTTTTGTGTTAGTATGCCGGTACAAGCAGACAAAGCGGTAAGAAAACATCGTCAAGGCGCACGCCTTGACGCCAATGGGGGT
>JAITKN010000129.1 GCA_031278415.1 Oscillospiraceae bacterium | reverse complement strand
TTCCCTTTTTTGACCTGATGCATTTCCGGATCACGCTCATGCTTTTGGTTCTTTGTCGAACTCGGCGCCGCGATGATGGTCGCGTCCTGTATTGACCCGCCGTGCATTATCTTGCCGTGTTTTTCGAGAAAGTCTTTCACTAATTCAAACAGAATTTTCGTCACACCGTTCTCGTCAAGCAGTTTTCTGAATTTGCATAGTGTTGTAGCGTCCGGTACCTGCTCGTTGCCGTTAAAGTCGAGCTTCATAAACTTCCGGAAGGCGTAACTGTCATATATCGCGTCTTCCACCCCCTCGTCGCTGAGGTTGTACCAGTTCTGCAGAAGATACATCCGCAGCATTATCTCTACCCCGCGCGGCGGTCGTCCGCGTTTCCCTTCGGGATAGTACGGTTCCACCGCAGCGCACCACTCCGGCCATTCGATCACGGCGTCCATTGGTTCTAAAAATATGTCCCGTTTCGTCCGCCGTTTCCTGGTCGAATATTCTATGTCTGTAAAGCTCATCTGTCTCATCTGTTCTCTCCTCCTGCCGCTTCCTATTATACACCTTTAGCGCGGTTATTGCAACCGCTTTTGCCAATTATTCAGCGGTTACTTAGGGGCAAGTCATTTGTCCGTAGGGGCAAATCGTTTGTCCCTAGGGGCAAGTCATTTGTCCCTAGGGGCAAGTCGTTTGTCCCTAGGGACAAGTCGTTTGTCCCTAGGGGCAAGTCGTTTGTCCCTAGGGGCAAATCGTTTGTCCGCAGGGGCAAGTCGTTTGCCCCTAGGGACAAGTCCATAGCGTCAACAGCTTCGTTTATCCGGTACCGCTTTCACGGATTATCGATATGTTCCATGCAATAATCGCCCTGCTCAATCATACCATATCCACTACTTCGGGAGTAGAGCCGAAAAAATTTGACAATTGCAAAAAGTATGTTATACTGATGTCAGGTATACTATTGCAATGGAGTGTACACATTAACAGAAAGGCGGCAACCATAATGAAATTGTTTAATAAATATCTTCACGAGGGTCACCACCACGAGCACGGACACGAGCATCACCACCACGAACATGGACACGAGCATCACCTCCACGAGCACGGACACGAGCATCACCACGAGCATAAGCACAACCACGATAACGCCGAGATCGAGGCTCTGTTAGGCTACGCGATTGAACATAACGCGCATCACGCGGAAGAACTCCGGGAACTTGCCGGACGCTTCGAGGCGGCGGGTCTGATTGACGCGGCGCAGGATATTGAGATGGCGGTGGATGGGATTCAGTCCGCGGTGGATTTGCTCGGCGCGGCTCAATCATCGCTTGATGAAACATAGGAGACAATAAAATGTGCTTATCAACAGCTACTTTGCGGAAACAGAACGGGGAACAAGAGGAAATAATGCGCAACGTCAGCAAGGTGTACGTTAAAGACGGCATAGTTGTACTCAGCGACATACTCGGCGAAGAGTTTCCGGTGCCGGGGACGCTTGCCTATTGCGACCTTGTTAACGGCAAGTTGGAAATTGAAGAAATGAGCGCCTGATGCCCTTGGGGCGGTTACAATAAAAACTACTCCTTATTCAGGAGCGCGGAGGAATTTAAGAAATGGCAAAATATAAACTAACTCAAAAAGCATACGACGAAATATCGGAAGAGCTGCGCCGATTGCAAACTACGGAAATGGACGCGGTTACAAAGCGGCTCAAGGAGGCGCGTTCGTTCGGCGACCTATCGGAAAACAGCGAATATGACGAGGCGAAAAACGACCAGGGTAAATTGAACTCGCGCATTACGGAACTTGTTGACATTCGCGACAATACGGAGATTATACCGGAAAATATGGTTTCGGAGCGTGTGGTTCCGGGCATTACGGTTACAGTTTTGAACAAAGCGACAAAAAAGGAGAAGACTTACAAAGTGGTCGGCACGCGTGAGGCGGATCCGCGTGTGGGGTTAATATCGGAAGAGTCGCCGATAGGCGCGGCACTGTTAGGCAAGGAAATCGGCGAAGAGGTAGTCGTGGAAACTCCAACCGGTACGCTGAAATTTAAGCTTTTACGATTTGAAACAGTAAAATAAACCCTATGATACACACGGTTTTACCGACACAAGAAAGGCATACGCAATGAACGAAGAATTAGAGCTATCGGAAATACTGCAAACGCGGCGCGATAAGCTGACCAAATTCCGGGAAGACGGGCGCGACCCTTTTCTTTCTACGACGTTTGAGCGCACGTCGCGCGCTCGGATTATAAAAGACACATTTGAAGAATCGGAAAACACCGACGTGTCTATTGCCGGACGAATGATGTCTAAACGCGATATGGGTAAGGCGTTTTTCTGCGACTTACTTGACGATACAGGGCGGATTCAGTTGTACATACGCGTGGACGACATCGGCGCGGAAGCGTTTGCGGAGTTCAAAAAGTTTGACATCGGCGATATTATCGGCGTATCCGGATTCGTGTTCCGGACGCGCAAGGGCGAGATTTCCGTACACTGCAAGAGTGTCGAACTGCTTGCTAAGTCCCTTTTGCCTCTGCCTGAAAAGTTTCACGGGCTTAAGGACAATGATTTGAGGTATCGTCAGAGATACGTGGATTTGATAGTTAACCCGGACGTGAGGCGCAAGTTTGAGATTCGCGCCGCCGTCATTCGAGGAGTGCGGAGCTATTTTGACTCGAATGGATATTTGGAGGTTGAAACGCCTGTTTTGCAGACTGTTTCCGGCGGCGCGGCGGCGCGGCGCTTCACCACGGAGCATAACGCGCTGAACCTGACGATGTATCTGCGAATTGAATTGGAGCTTAACCTGAAACGTCTGATCGTCGGCGGTTTAGACCGAGTATACGAAATAGGGCGGCTGTTCCGTAACGAAGGTATGGACGCTACTCATAATCCTGAGTTTACTACGGTGGAATTTTACGAAGCCTTTACGGATATGTATGGGATTATGGAGCGCGTAGAGGGGATTTTCCGTTCCGCTATGCGCTGTGCGGGTATAGAGGGCAGCACACTTAACTATCAGGGGTTGGAGCTTGACTTCTCATCTCCGTTCCGGCGTATAAGTATGGTGGAAGCGGTCAGGGAATATACCGGTGTGGACTTCGATAGCTTTTCCGGCGCGGAAGACGCGGCACAAGCCGCCGGGGCTATTGGGGTTGAACTTCCGAAAGAGCTTACGTGGGGCAGTATTCTGTTTGAGTGTTTTGACCGGAAGGTAGAGGACAAGCTGATTCAACCTACATTTGTCACTCGGCACCCGGTAGAGGTCTCTCCGCTTGCCAAACGCTGCGCGGACGATCCGCGGCTTACAGAGCGCTTCGAGCTGTTCGTTGCGCGGCGCGAGATCGCGAACGCTTTCAGCGAACTGAATGACCCCATAGACCAGCGCGAACGCTTCCAAAAGCAGGCTGACGCGCGAAGCGCCGGCAACGAGGAGGCCGCGATGATGGACGAGGATTTTATAACCGCGTTAGAGTACGGAATGCCGCCGACCGGCGGCTGCGGAATCGGAATTGACCGCCTGGTTATGCTGCTTACCGACAGCGCGACAATCAGGGAAGTCATTCTTTTTCCGACAATGAAGCCGATAGAGTAAGCGGCACGGCGATTAGACCCGCAAGTATTACGAGAGGACACAGCGAATATGGAAAACGGCGGCGAAAAAAAAGGATTTCAGTGGTGGTGGCACAATGTGTTTGCGTACCACTATTTGAAAATTGTCCTTGTGTCTCTGGCGGCGGCGGCGGTTGTGGTGTTTCTGACCATTGATGCCCTGAATACCGTTCGCTTTGACCTTGGCGTTGCGATAGTTACCGGGTTCGATATTCCCGATGAGAGTTTGCGATCCATCCGCTCCCTCGCGGCTGAAACAATCGGCGATTTGAACGGCGACGGCGAGGTGAATATCGACATCAGAACTATTAACCTGAACGGGAATGAGCTTGGCAGCGGAGAAGTCAACTATCAGCATTTTGAGCTTGCAATCAGCAAAGCGGAGAACCTAACGCTCGTTTTCCTGCTTGACGATAAGCAGTCGCGTATTCACGGCGAACGCGGCGACTTCGACAGCGCGGAACGGCTTGGGCTGAACGCGGATTCCGATGAGACGTGGTACCGCGTGTACGTTGGCGATTCACCGGCGATTAAAGCTCTGCCGGACGCGCCATCGGGTCAAAGTGATTGGGGAAGGACAGAGTATCTGTGCCTTGAAACGTGGAAGGCCGCGAACGCGGAAAGCGCGGACGCCGCAATTCGGCTGGCGAGGGTTTTGGCGAATGGAAATAATCAGGTCACGGCAGAATAGACAGGTTCAGCGTCTTAGGATGTTGGGAACAAGCGCAAGGTATCGCTCGGAAAGCGGAGAGTTTCTTGCGGTCGGACGCAAGCTCTATGATGAGGCAAACACGGCGGGTTTGAATATAACCTCGGTACTGACGGATGAAACCGCCATACCGGAGATTCTGGGGTACATCTCCGGTATGAGCAGTCCTCCGGATATGGTGTTCTCCGCCGAGATCCCGGAGAATACCGCGGCAGATATATTGCTCAAACGGGTAGTCCTGATGGAAAACGTTCAGGATCCCGGCAATGTCGGAACTATTATCCGAACAGCTGACGCGCTGAATTACGGAGTTGCTGTCCTTGGCGGATGCGCGGATCCGTGGAGTCCGAAAGTGATTCGCGGGGCTATGGGCGCGGTATTCAGGGTTCCAATCGCGCGGCTCTCGAACGCCGAAGAGATCAAACTGCCGTTTATCGCGGCGGTTGCCCGCGACGGTGTTTCGGCGAGCGATTTTGTTCCGCCAAGCGAGTTCGCTATCGCAATCGGCAATGAGGGCAGCGGGCTAAGTGACGCGCTTAACGCGTTAAGCGATTACAAGGTCACGATTCCGATTAGTGCCGCTTCGGAGTCTCTGAACGCCGCGAGCGCAGCCGCGATACTGATGTGGCAGTTTAGCCGTTAGAAGGCTGACCCGCAATTGATACAGACAGACCGCTGATTTTAGCAAACGCATAAATCCAATCATTACAAAGGAGAATGCACTATGCCGGAACTTATTTATTGGATATGGTTTTCGCGCCTGACCGGAATGAAACCGGAAACGAGATTGCGCATACTTGAGCGGTGTCCCGACATTCACGAACTTTACGAAGCCGCGCCGGATAAGTTCAGTCATATGGATAACGTAAAACCCGAGGAGCTGCGCGCGCTCGAAAACAAAGATATAGGTATTGCGTCCGCAATTTATGAACGCTGTTTGAAACTCGGCGTGACTATGCTGCCGATAATCAGCGAGCGCTATCCGGAGCGGTTGGCGAATGTCTTTGACGCGCCGATTATTCTGTATGTGTTGGGAGCGATACCGAAATTCGATGACGAATGTGCGGTCGCTATTGTCGGGACGCGCAGGGCATCTCGCTATGGGTTGGTGACAGCGGAAAAAATCGGGTTTGAGGTCGCCGACAGCGGCGGATTAGTCGTTACGGGACTTGCCGCGGGAATAGACAGCGCGGCGGCGAGCGGAGCGCTGCGAGGCGGCGGTAAGGTCGCGGGCGTATTGGGTACGGGCATCGACATCGTATTCCCGTCCGATAACGCGCGATTATTCCGCGAGGTAGCGCGCAATGGTTGCCTGATTTCCGAATATCCACCCGGAGAGAGGGCTACGCGGTTCACTTTCCCGGCGCGGAACCGCGTTATTGCCGGATTAAGCCTCGGCGTGTGCATCGTGGAGGCACCCGTCAGAAGCGGATCGTTGATTACCGCCAATCGCGCTTCGGAGTACGGTCGCGACGTATTCGTGGTGCCCGGCAGCATTGACCAAGACGGGTTCAAAGGCTCGAATGAGCTTCTGCGCGATGGCGCGGAACTTGCCGTTTGCGGTTGGGATTTGATTGGCAGACACGTCTGGCGCTTCCCCAACAAGCTGCGGGAACCCATTCAGCGCAAAGAAGTTTTACGCCGCGCCAGAACTTCGAGCAGAGAGTACAACGCCGACCCGAACTCTCGAACCCGCGCTCACGCCGGACGTGAGGCTGCGGGCATCGGCTCAAAGCCCGAGGCTCCGCGTCCGCGTCCGCGCCCGGAAGGACTTACGGACGATGAAACAAAAGTGCTTGACGCTATTACCGGGCGCAAAACCGCTGACCAGATTACCATGAGCGCGTCTATGCGTCCTGACCGTGTGATGGTCGCGCTGACGCTTTTAGAGCTAAAGGGTCTTGTCAAAAATATGGGCGATATGAGCTACGAATCTATGGTAGATTAGCCGCTAATTGCGGACTGAAGAAAGGCGCGTTATGGCAGAGAAAAAGAATTTAGTAATTTTAGAATCCCCCGCGAAAGCGAAAACTGTAGAGAAATACCTCGGCGGAGAATTTACCGTTACCGCTTCGATGGGACATTTGCGCGACTTGCCGGAAAGTAAATTCGGCGTGGATATTGAGGCCGGATATGTGCCGACATACGTGCCAATGAAAGGCAAGGAAGCAACTATCAGCAGCCTTAAAAGTCTTGTCAAAAAAAGCGGCAGCGTATATCTTGCAACCGACCCCGACCGCGAGGGAGAGGCTATAGCTTGGCATCTGAAAGAAATGTTGGAAATTCCGGATGGTAAGGCGTTACGAGTGACCTTCAATGAAATTACGCAAAAAGTGGTAAGCGAGGGGATTAAGTCGCCGCGGCTGCTGGATATGAACCTTGTTGACGCTCAACAAGCGCGGCGCGTTCTTGACCGCATAGTGGGCTATCAACTTTCTCCGCTGCTGTGGAAAAAGATTCGGCGCGGGCTGAGCGCGGGACGCGTCCAAAGCGTGACTACAAAGATGGTGGTGGACAGGGAACGCGAGATACGCGCCTTTATCCCGCAAGAATACTGGGAGCTTGACGCAGTGCTTATGACGGCTGACGGAGCCGACTTCACAGCGCACTTCTACGGGAACGGCGCTAAGCAGCAGGAACTTCACAGCAAGGAAGAGACCGACGCCGTAATCTCGGCGGTTACCCAAGCGCCGTTCAGTGTCAAGGACGTCAAACGCGGAACGCGCAAACGCAACCCGTTGCCGCCATTTGAAACCAGTACCCTTCAGCAGGACGCGTCACGCAAGCTGAACTTCAATCCGCGCAAGACAATGAGCGTCGCTCAGGAACTGTACGAAAGCGGGATGATCACTTATATGCGCACGGACAGTTTGAGAATTTCGCCGGACGCGCAGACAAGCGCGCGGTCTTACGCGGCGCGGCGGTGGGGCAAGGATTACATTCCGGAAAAGCCGAACGCCTATAAGACAAAGTCCGGAGCGCAGGACGCCCACGAGGCTATTCGACCGAGCGATGCCGCACTCGCTCCGGAAAGCAGCGGATTGGGAGGCGATAAACTTCGCCTGTACCGCCTGATTTGGAGCCGCTTTATGGCAAGTCAAATGTCGCCGGCTCTCTATGATACTTTTGAGATTGACGCGGTTTCCGCGGGCTATGTGTTCCGCGCTACGGAGTCGAACCTGAAATTCCCGGGCTACCTTGCCGCATACGATTCGGACGGCGATACGGGTAAGAAGAATAAAAAACCGCTTCCGACCGAACTGGCGGCGGGCAACCCTCTGACTCTTACTGAGCTTCTGCCGGAACAGAAATTTACTCAACCGCCGGCGCGGTATACCGAGGATAGTCTGATTCAGGCTATGAAAGAGCTGGGAATCGGCAGACCGAGTACCTACGCGCCTACAATCAGCGTTATCGAGAACCGCGAATACGTCGTTAAGGAGGGCAAATCGCTTAAACCTTCTCCGTTGGGTGAAACCGTTACACAGTTTTTGGAGGAAATGTTCCCGTCAATTGTAGATGTGGATTTCACCGCCAATATGGAAACGGAGCTTGACACCGTCGCCGACGGCTCAAGGCAGTGGAAAGCGGTTCTCGACGACTTTTACAAAGGATTTGAGCCGAAACTTAAGGACGCTGAAGAAGCCCCGCGCTATAAGGTTCCCGTTGAAGAGACCGATGAAGTGTGCGAGCTTTGCGGCAAACCTATGGTGATACGCTCCGGACGCTTCGGGAGGTTTTTGTCGTGCAGCGGATTTCCGGACTGCACAAACGCGCGCCCGATTACGGTTACGATGCCCGGTCAGTGCCCGAAGTGCGGCGGCGCGATACTCAAACGAGAGGGCAAAAGCAAGTCAAATGGCAGAAAATATACGCTTTATGTGTGCGAAAAAGGTAAGAGCATTTGCGATTTCAGTACCTTTGACGTACCTACGCCGGATTACTGTCCGGAGTGCGGCAAAACGCTGTTTAAGAAATCCGGCAAGGGCGCTAAAAAGTCGTTTTGCATAAACGAGGAATGCCGTCTGTTTGTGCCGGAGGACGCTCGCGGAGGATGGGTCAAGAAACCGGATTCCGCCGCCGCGCCGACGAAGTCCGCTAAGCCGACCGCAAAATCCACTAAACCGCCATCTAAGCGGAGTTCCGAAAAATGAGCGTATACGCGGCAATTAACGCCGCCGGAAGGGCGATTGGGCGATGGAGCAGATAACGGTTATCGGGGCGGGTTTGGCGGGCAGCGAGTGCGCGTGGCAGCTTGCGCGGTCGGGCTTCGCCGTTCGACTGCTCGAAATGCGTCCCTGTAAGCGCGGTCCGGCGCACACGACCGACGCGTTCGCGGAGCTTGTATGCTCCAACAGTTTCCGCTCTGATGAGCTTACGAACGCGGTCGGATTGCTGAAAGAGGAAGCTCGCAGGCTGAACAGCCTTATTATGCGGTGCGCTGACGCTAACAAAGTCGGTGCCGGCGGCGCGCTTGCCGTTGACCGGAACGGGTTCGCCGGAGCCGTTACGGACTCGATCCGCGCCGAGCCGCTGATCAGCGTTACCGAGGGCGAGGTTACAGAGATTCCCGGTGGCGGCATTACGGTAATCGCGACGGGTCCGCTTACCTCGGACGCGCTTGCTGAGGCAATAGCGCGGGAGATTACCGGCGGGAAGTATCTGTCCTTCTTCGACGCGGCGGCTCCGATTGTGACATTTGAGAGCATCGATATGACAAAGGCGTTTTTCGCCAGCCGCTATGACAAAGGCGACGCGGATTACATAAACTGCCCTATGACTAAAGAGGAATATGAACGCTTTATACGGGAGCTTTCACTTGCTGAGGGTGCTGAGGTACACGGATTTGACGACACTTCTGTGTTTGAGGGATGTATGCCGATTGAGGTTATGGCTCGCAGGGGTACAGATACACCTCGCTATGGTCCGCTTAAGCCGGTAGGAATCACCGCGCCCGACGGCGGCAGACCCTACGCCGTAGTTCAGCTGCGCCGTGATGACGCGGCGGGAACGCTGTACAACATCGTCGGATTTCAGACGCGCCTTAAATTCGGGGAACAAAAACGCGTATTCCGTATGATTCCCGGGCTGGAAAGCGCGGAGTTCGCTCGATTCGGGGTTATGCATCGTAACACCTATATCAACAGCCCTAAACTACTTGATCGCTATTACCGCTTACGCGCGGAACCTCGAATTCGCTTCGCCGGTCAAATTACGGGTGTGGAGGGTTATGTAGAGTCAATGGCATCCGGGTTGCTTGTCGGCTTAGAAACCGCGCGGGAACTTTCAGGTAAACCGCCGCTTGATTTTCCGCCGGAGACCGCTATCGGAGCGCTGGCCCACTACGTCAGTTCAAGCGTGAGCGGCAATTTTCAGCCGATGAACATTAATTTCGGCTTAATGCCGCCATTAGACGTTAAAGTAAAGAATAAGCGCGATAAGAACGTCGCGCTTTCCGACCGCAGTTTGGATACAATTGCGCGCATATCAGCATAGCCCGGGCGTAACCTTCGGGAAATGTAACAGAACTTCCGTAGAACGCTGCCAAGCCTTCGCAGAACATCAACCGACCCTGTGTGTTTTTTAGCTGAGTGGTAACTTGCAATTGACACGATTTGCGACAAGCGCAAAATGGCTATTGACAAAACAAATGGTTTGAGCTACAATATAACAACGATGAAACTGATTAGCGGCAATACTGCAATGCGCTGTCCGCGACCGGTTGCTGACCGGAATTATCACTCAGGAGGTCAATTTTATGCCGCAAGACATGCTTATCCCGTTAAAGTCTATGCTCGCGGGGCATACGGAGCTTCGCGCTCAGCGCAACATCAGCCGCGACGTTTCCGTAAACAAGGGGAATATAGTTGCTAACAGCGCGATGGAGGTCATGGGACTGAGCGCAAGAGTGTACAAAAACGGATACTGGGGGTTTGCGAGTTCTCCGGAGTTCGGTGAACGCAGCGCCGGTGAGCTTATCAGTTCCGCCGCGAGGAATGCGGATTTCCTGGCCTCGCGCCTCGGAAACAAGGCGCCGGATCTTGCCGCGCTGCCGGGTACGCGTCTCAGCACAAAGGCGGAGTTTGTAAATGCGGAGCAAAAGCAGCTGCTTGATTTTGCCAAGGAGCTTGATGCCTATATAGTACAGAAATTTCCGGGTCTCGTCACTCGCCGCGTTTACTGCGCGACCGACGCTATGGAAAAAGAGTTGGTGACTTCGGACGGCGCGGACAGTTATTCGCTTGTTCCGCGTTCGGTCGTCAGCGTCCGCCTGACTGTTGAGGCGGCGGACGGAGCAATGATTGACCTCGGCGATACCTTTAATGACGGTTCGGGTTTTTTTGCGCAGCGCTACACCTCGCCGGAAGTGCTGTTCCCGCAAATCGACCAACTGTTTGAGAGCCTTATGCGGAAGCGGGACGGCGTACACGCGAACGCCGGAGTCCGCGATGTGATAATCGATTCCGCGCTTGCCGGAATACTCGCGCATGAGGCAATAGGACACACCACTGAAGCCGACTTGGTACTCGGCGGAAGCGTCGCCGGAACGATGCTGGGCAAGCAGGTCGCGTCGGAGCTTGTCACGCTCGTTGACTTCGCCAATACCTATGACGGAGAAGAATGTCCTCAGCCGATTTATGTTGACGATGAGGGTACTGTTGCGCAAGACGCGCTGATCATCGAGGAAGGCATACTGCGCGGCTTTATGCATAATCGCGAAACCGCCGCCGGATTCGAGCACGAGCCGACCGGCAACGCCAGAGCGTACCTGTTCTCTGACGAACCGCTTATCCGCATGCGCAATACCGCGATTCTGCCCGGCAAGAGCAAAATTGAGGATATGATAGCGTCTATTGACGACGGATATTGGCTTACTCGCACCGGGAACGGGCAAGCGGATTTGACCAGTGAGTTTATGTTCGGCGTGAATATGGGTTATGAAATCAAAAACGGTAAACTCGGAGCCGCGATTCGCGATACGACTATAAGCGGCATCGCGTTTGACCTCCTTAAAACCGTCACCGCCATCTCTGACGAAATGACTTGGAGTTCATCCGGCACATGCGGAAAGAAGCAGGCAATGCCCGTCGGAATGGGCGGACCGGGAGTCAAATGCCGCGTTAACATCGGCGGCAGATGAATATTCAAAACACCGTATTCGTCAAATCCGCCGCAAGCCGAGACGCGTTCATACGCGACGGCAAACCGGTAATCGCTTTTGCCGGACGCAGTAATGTCGGGAAAAGCAGCGTAATTAACTGTCTTGTTCGGCGCAAGAATTTTGCCAGAGTCAGCGCAACGCCGGGCAAAACCGCGCATGTCAATTATTTCCTGATAGACGGCGGCGTCTACCTTGCGGATCTGCCGGGATACGGTTACGCGAAAGTTTCCGGCACCGAGAAAGCTCGCTGGGCGGAACTTATGGAGGCGTTCTTCGCGTCGGGATCCATAACCGCCGGCGTTCAGATTGTGGACGCTCGGCATGAACCTACGGGCGACGACATCACGATGGCGCAGTGGTTTCACGATACGGGAACACCTTTGACGATTGTTGCCAACAAGACGGATAAGCTGAAAGCGCGGGAGATCGAGCCGAATCTGCTCCGGATCGCGGATGTATTAAGCGCAAATGACAACGACACTATTATTCCGTTTTCCGCCGAAAAATCCTTTAACCGCGATGTACTTGTGAGGAAAATTTGTGAGTTTTTTCAGACAGCTTAACTTTGAGTATTTAATAAGGATTCTCCTGTCGGTTATTCCGGCGTTGCTGTGCATAACCGTTCACGAGTGCTCGCACGGACTCGCCGCGTACGCGCTCGGCGACGATACGGCAAAGCGACAAGGGCGCGTTACGCTTAACCCGATCCGCCACATCGATCCGTTCGGGCTGATTATGCTTGCCGTTGCAGGGTTCGGTTGGGCGAAACCGGTTCAGGTTGATTCGCGCCGCTTCAGAAACCCTAAGCTGGGAATGGCGCTTACCGCGCTCGCCGGACCGGTTTCTAATCTGCTGTTTGCGGCAATCTGTTACGCGATCACGCGCTATACGGATTGGCCGCTGTGGGTGACGCTTCGTTGGCGTTACGGCGGGCTTATGCCGGTAGCGTTGGGTATGCTGACAAGAATGAATCTCGGCCTGGCACTATTCAATCTGATTCCGTTTCCGCCGCTTGACGGCAGTAAAGTTTTGTTTGCCTTCCTGCCGGACAAATATTATTACCGCATTATGAAGTACGAGCGCTACGGAATGCTCGTGCTGATCGCGCTTATGCTTGCGCTGCGGTTTTTCGGAGGATCGTGATCTGTGCGTGAGCTGACATTTTCACTTGCCGATATTGATTTCGAGGGTCCGCTGTCTTTGATTCTTCAGCTTCTTGCCCGCGACAAAATAGAGATTCGTGACGTCAAAATCGCCGATATAGTTGACCAGTACCTCAAACAACTTGAACTTATGGAGAGTATGAATCTGGAAATTGCGGGCGAGTTCATAGTAATGGCGGCGCAGCTGACCTATATGAAAGCCCGTGCGCTTATGGATGAAGAAAAGAACATTTCTGAGATCGAGCAGCTGATCAGCGCGTTAGAAACGCTCAAAAGGCGTGATGGATACGGCTTCTATAAGGATTTAGCGGAGTATATCGGCACGATTATCAATTTCGACACTTACACTAAGCCGCCGGAAGCGCTTGTGCCGGACAAGCTGTATCGCTACGCCGTTGATCCGGCGGATCTGCTCCGCGCTTTGAACAGCATTGTTCCGACTGAGCTGCTCAATTCGCCGGAGAAGCGCGTCAAGCGGGCGATACCGCGCCAAATCGCGTTCGAGGTAGCGCAAAAGGAGCGTGAAGTTCTTCTGTTGGTCTCGGAAAGCGGTTCGGTAAGCCTGAACGTCATATACGGAAGCTGTCAAAGCGTTTCTGAGATCATAGCAACTTTTCTGGCGATTTTACAGCTGATACGCGAAGAAAAGCTATCGTTCGGAGATGGCGAGTTGAAAATAAGTGTATAATAATACTTTTGAGGTGCAAAATGTTTAAGAACGATGGCACAATTGCGGTGCTTACAAGCGGCGGCGACGCTCCCGGAATGAACGCGGCGATTCGCGCGGTCGTTCGTACCGCCTACGCGCGCGGCATAGAGGTTCTGGGCGTTCGGCGCGGATATACCGGTCTGATTAACGGCGATTTCATCGAACTTGGTATTCAAGATGTAAGTTCGCTGACGTCTCAGGGCGGTACATATCTCTACACGGCACGCAGTCCGGAATTTATGTCCGCGGAAGGTCAGGACCGCGCCGCGTCCGCATGCAAGTATCGCGGAGTGAAAGCTGTAATTGTAATCGGCGGCGATGGTTCATTCCGAGGCTGTATTGAGCTTTCCAAACGCGGACTGGCGACAATCGGTATCCCGGCGACCATCGACAACGACATCGCTTGCACTAACTACACCATAGGCTTCGACACCGCGGCAAACACCGCCATCGAGGCAATCGATAAGCTGAATGACACTATGCGCTCCCACGAGCGGTGTTCTGTCGTGGAGGTTATGGGGCGCAACGCCGGACATCTTGCCGTATATGTGGGAATAGCGACCGGAGCGTGCAGCGTAATAGTTCCGGAGCGTCCTTTCGACTTCGATAGCGATATTTCGGAGCGTATCAGACGCGGAAAGCTGAACGGACGCAATCATTTTATCGTTATTGTCGCGGAGGGTACCGGAATTACCAATGAAGTCGCGGCGCGGATTGAGCGCGAAACCGGAATAGCTACCCGCGTCACTATTCTGGGACATGTACAGCGCGGCGGAAGACCGAGCGCCCGCGACCGCGTTACAGCGTCCCGAATGGGCAAACACGCTGTGGAGCTGCTCAGTAACGGTAAGCGGAACCGCCTTGTGGGGATAATCAACGGAACAATGCACGATTTTGACATCGGGGA
>JAITKN010000069.1 GCA_031278415.1 Oscillospiraceae bacterium | reverse complement strand
TAATAGCGCTATTGCATAACAACGAATATTGATGCCGTGAATAGGAGTATAGGGGGTGTACACCGATTGGAGCGATAGTGTGTCGCTCGGTTTAGGATACAGCGTATAACCATTTGCCTATTGTAGACCATTATACAGCATTTTTCGTTTTTGTCAAGCATTTTCTTTTTGGGATGATGTACGAATGTTCCTCGAATAAATGCGTTTATTTTGTGCAAATCGTTATCCTCAATGTAGTTATCCGTTGATCGTTCTCAGTTCCGCGCCGGTTTTAGTCTTCAGTTCCGCAATAATCACATCAATCACGGGGTTAACTTCTTCGTCCGAAAGACTGCGCTCCCTCGAGCGAAATGTGAGGCTGAACGCAACGCTTTTTTTACCGGCACCGACCTGTTCTCCGGAGTAAACATCGAACAGTTCCGCCGTTTCAAGCATTTTGCCGCCCGACGCGTGAATTGCTGAAAGCATTTCCGCAATTGTAACTCTTTCGTTACAAATCAGAGACAAATCGCGGAGAACCGCCGGAAATTTCGGAACCGCCGTGTAAGCCGACTCGCTTCCGCGCAACTCAAACAAGGTCGCAATATCAAGCTCCGCCGCGTAGGTTTCTTCAATAGTCTGCGGGTGTACCTGACCGAATATACCTATGACGTTACCATCAACGCTGATTTCAGCCTGACGGCCGGGGTGATAATCCGAATTTGAGCTTGCCGTCACCGCAAACTCAGTCACGCGCATACGCTCTGAAAGCAGTTTGTCAATGTCCGCTTTGAAGCTGAAAAAGTCAGTATTGCCGCCGTATGCCGCCATAATCAACTTAGCGCGTTCGTCCGGCAAACGCTGTCCCGTAACCGGAAGATAGACGCGGGCGACTTCATAGAACTTTCCCGATTCCGTCTTATGATTGCGGTTCAGGCGTATGACGTTCAGCATTGACGGCAGGAGGGAATCGCGCGCGCGGGCTTTATCGCTGCCCAACGGGTTAATAATCTCCAACGCGCCCTCGACGGTCAGGCTGTAAGTAAGCGTTTCGTTGTAGCCTAGTGCTCTTGCGGTTTCGCCGATAAGGTTGCGGAACTTCTGCGTCTCGGTCAAACCGCGCTCACCGCTCATTCCCGACAGCGGAGTTTCCTCAATCTTATCATAGCCGTAGAAACGGGCAACTTCTTCGGCGAGGTCTTGCCAACCCTCCGCGTCCGCTCTCCAGCTCGGGATGGTAACGCTATCGCTATCGCTATCGACGCTAAAGCCGAGTTCCGTCAGGGTTTTCACCATAAAATCGCGTGGGATATGCGTACCCAGAAAGCGGTTAATCTTTGCCGCGTCAAGAATTAACTTTTGTCCGGCGGGAGATGTTTTGACATCTCCGATAACGTCCGCGATACCGGGTATAACCTCGCCCGCGCCAAGCAGTTCGATAAGCTCGCAAGCTCGTTGAACCGCCGGAAGGGCGTTTTCTATGTCAAGACCTTTTTCAAAGCGGCCTGACGCGTCCGTTCTCATTCCGAGCGCGAGAGCGGTCTTGCGAACGCTTACGCCATCGAAAGTCGCGCTCTCAAGCACGATAGTTTTAGTATGCTCGGTAATTTCGCTGTTTTCGCCGCCCATTATACCGGCAAGTCCGATAGGCTTAGTCGGGTCTGTAATCAGCAGCATATCGGGAGAGAGCCGGCGCAGATTCCCGTCAAGAGTGCGCATCTCTTCATCCTTGCGAGCCCGGCGTACAATGATTTTGTTCTCTTCAACACAGGCATAATCAAATGCGTGCATAGGCTGACCATACTCCAGCATTACGTAATTTGTGATGTCAACGATGTTGTTAATCGGACGAATTCCGCAGGCGCGAAGTCTGCGCCGCATCCAAATGGGAGATGGCTCCACTTTAATGTTTTTCACTACCCTTGCGACATACCGAGCGCACAGTGCCTTGTCCGCGATTTCGACGGTCAGCCACTCCTCAATTTTGCCGCCGCCCGTCGCTTTAACAACCGGTTCGGCAAAGCGCGGCAGCTTCCCGAAAGTAATCGCGCTCTCACGCGCTAAGCCGCGAATGCTAAGGCAGTCAGGGCGATTATTGGTTATCTCAAAATCCGCAACGGAGTCGTCATATCCGAGAAGCGCCTTTACATCGTCGCCGAGTTTTATTCCGAGCGCGTCAAAACCCGGTTCGTCGCTGAATATGAGAATCCCGTCCGTAACCGCGTAAGGAAAATCGTGTTCGTCTAATCCCAATTCCTCTAAGCCGCACAGCATACCATCACTCTTAACGCCTCGGATTTTGCCCTTTGTAATCTTCGAACCATCCGGCAAGAGGGAGTTATGCAGGGCAA
The DNA here is from genome assembly GCA_031278415.1 of Oscillospiraceae bacterium. Taxonomy (GTDB): domain Bacteria; phylum Bacillota; class Clostridia; order Oscillospirales; family Oscillospiraceae; genus JAISJH01. The sequence continues at coordinate 3,056 of JAITKN010000069.1, read as the reverse complement.
CCGGAACAATATCGCCGACGTTAAGATTTTGCGCGGCGGTGATGATTTGCAAAGGCTCATCTCCGCCGACGTCCGTTTGAGCAACCCACAATCGGTCGCTGTTCTCGTGTCGTGTAAGCGACGCTACTCTGCCGACGACTATGTTTTTCAGCTTGCCGCGCAAGTCATCGATGTATTCGACCTTAGAACCGCTGAGTGTCATTCGCTCGGCAAACTCCTTGTCGTTTGCGTCAATATCGACGAACTCATTAAGCCACTCTCTTGAAAGTTTCATTTAAGCATTAAGACTCCTTAAAATCGTATAATCCAATCGGATCAGTTGAACTGCCGCAGAAATCGGAAGTCATTTTCGTAAAGCAGACGCATATCGGGGATTTTGAATCTCCGCATTGTAAGCCGCTCAATTCCGATACCGAACGCGAATCCGCTGTACGCTTCCGGGTCTATCCCGCATCCGGCAAGGACTTTCGGGTGAACCATACCGGCGCCGAGCAACTCAATCCAACCCTCATCCTTGCAAACTCTGCAACCCTTGCCGCCGCACTCGAAGCACTGTACATCGACCTCGCACGACGGTTCGGTATACGGGAAATTGTGAGGGCGAAAGCGAGTCCTGACGTCCGCGCCGTAAAGCCCGCGCATAAGCTCGTTAAGCGTCCACTTTAATTGACCCATCGTGACACCCTTGTCTATTACCAAACCCTCAACCTGATGAAAAATCGGGCTGTGAGTAGCGTCAATCTCGTCCTTGCGATAGACGCGCCCGGGAGAGATAATCCTAATCGGCGGCCTTTTTGCCTCCATAGTGCGGATTTGTACGCTGGAAGTCTGCGTTCGCATACAAACAAACCCGTCCTCATCAAGGTAGAACGTATCCCGGCGGTCGCGAGCGGGGTGTCCGGGAAGTGTGTTGAGTTTATCAAAGCAGTATTCGGAAAGCTCAACCTCCGGACCCTCCGCCATAGTGAATCCCATATTCAGGAAAATTTCCACAGTATCGTCCCATACCTGATACAGAGGGTGGCGATTGCCGAACCTTTGAGCCTTGGAGGTGGGAATTGTGACGTCCACATACTCCGAAGCGAGCCGCATGTTAAACTCTTCCGCGCTGAGCGACTCGCGCTGCTTGGCAAGCGTGTTTTCTATTTCCTCCCGCGTTATGTTAATCATCGCGCCCATCGCGGGACGCTCCTCGGCGGGAATCGCGCCCATCTGTTTGAGCATGACCGTAAGTTCCCCTTTGCGTCCGAGATACTTTATCCGCAGGGACTCAATTTCCGCAGTCGCGTTTGCCGCGTTAATTTCCGCAAGCGCAAGATTTTTCAAATTCGCGATATTCTCTGACATTTACCCCTCCGATTTTCGGCACAGCCGCCGATTGATAGAAACATCCATTCTGTTCCGATATACTACCTCATTTCGCGCGCGCTGTCAAGCACTTTTTTCAAACGGAGCGGACATTCTGCGTTGATTGTTACTACTCACCTACCCATCTAATAGCGTAATTTCTTAGGGCAATATCTTGTTAAATGTGTAAATATTATCGCGCAATTCTGTGTATTTACGCGGTGCCGCGCTCAAAAGCAGGTATTTTATCCGTTTTTACGGATGCGGCTGAGCGCCAACCCGGGAGAGCCGAAATGTTTTTTTTATGTCAAATTTTCGCTTGACAAGCTATGCGGTTCGTGTTAGTATGTAACTATAAGCATAAAACCCGGCAAATAGCATCGTCAAGGCGCGCGCGCCTTGACGTGATGGGGTACCCCATCACGAAATCTTTTCGAGGGTCAGGGAAAATAAGCTTCACGGACAAGGAGAACCCGCAATGAAAAAACGAATGACAAAAATCGTCAGCGCGGTGCTGACATTGACAATCGCCCTCACGCTTGCCCCGATTGGCGTAGTACCGGCAGCCACCGAACCTCAATCGCCGGTCGCTGCCTTGGAATCTATGGCCGCCGAGTTCGAGAGCAACCTCGCGGCGGCGCAAGCGATCATCGACACCGGCGGCTTCCTTGTACCCGTCGCGTCGGAGGACGAACCGAGCGCGGTTATCGCAAACTTAGAATCTATGGCGGCAGAGTTCGAGAAAAACCTCGAGGACGCGCAGGAGATTATGGACGCCGGCGGTTTCCTTGCGGATATTGGAGAGGTTGCGGAGGGATCAATCCCAATCAGCGACCGCGCCGAACTGGAAGCGATAAAGAACAACCTCTCCGGCACGTACCACCTGACCGCCGATATTGACCTTTCCGGCACGGACTGGGTTCCGATTGGGAGCAGTTCAAGCAGGGCGTTCACAGGCGTGTTCGACGGGCAGGGGCATAAAATCAGCAACCTGACCATTACCGGGGATGATTACGAATATAACGGTCTGTTCGGGTATGTAGAAAATGCAACGATTAAAAACATTGGGCTTGTGGATACGCATATAGATGTCACTTCCACCTCATCCAGGACTTATGCGGGCGGTATAGCGGGGTACGCTCCTTCTTCATCTTCATCTGTAACGATAGAGAACTGCTATAACACGGGCAGCGTTACCGCGTCCTCCACCGACGATGACTCCTATGCGGGCGGCATATTGGGGTACGCTTATTTTGATGATTCATCTACTTTGACGATAGAGAACTGCTATAACACGGGCGATGTTTCTGCGTCCGACTCTGCGGGCGGGATAGTGGGGTACGCTCCTTCTTCATCTTCATCTGTAACGATAGAGAATTGCTATAATACGGGCGATATTTCTGCGTCCGGCGATACGGGCGGCATATTTGGGTACGCTCGCGATTCTACTTTGACGATAGAGAATTGCTATAATACCGGCGATATTTCTGCGTTTTCCTCCTACTACTCCTATGCTGGCGGTCTAGCGGGGAGTGTTTATTCTTCTTCATCTGTAACTATAGAGAGTTGCTATAACACGGGTGATGTTACCGCATCCTCCTCCGACTCCTCCTATGCGGGCGGGATAGCGGGGAGTGCTGGTGCTGGCGATTCTTCTTCTTTGATGTTAGCGGAATGCTATAAGACTGGCGAGGTTTCGACGTCGTCCG
>JAITKN010000038.1 GCA_031278415.1 Oscillospiraceae bacterium | reverse complement strand
GCCCAATCGTGGATATCTTGCAAATCACGCAATCCACAAAAATTACCCAATATCGTAATTGTCAGCACGTCGCCTACCTTGTAATAGTACCCGTTGTGCTTCCTCAGCAACCTCGGTTCCCTCCCTATCAGGAGCCTTTTATAATTTTCCATGCGTCCTTTTTAGCACACTTTCCCACTTTTGTCAATCAAAAGTTACAATTCTAAATTGAGCTGTATTACTATTCCGATGTGCTTATCGGAGTGCCTGTTTGATTAGCCCTAAACCGCGCTCAAGTTCCGTGTCGGTTATTGTCAGCGGCGGCAGCAACCGCAGCGTATTTGTGCCGGCGGTAAGAGTTACTGCGCCGTCTTCAAGCAGTTTTGCGGCCGTATCGCGAGGGGAGAGTCCGGAAAGCTCAATTCCGAGCATTAAACCAAATCCGCGAATTTCCGCGATGTGCGGCGAATTCCAGGACAGTATGGTTCGCCTTATTTTCTCGCCCTTACGAGTTACTTCCGCAAGCTGAACATCGCTTAGGATATTAAGTACCGCAAGCGCGCCCGCACAGCATATAGGATTGCCGCCGAATGTTGAACCGTGGTCGCCGGTACGCAAGATTCCTCGAACTTTATCGGATACGAGGAACCCGCCAAGCGGCAGTCCGCCGCCTATTCCCTTTGCGAAGCTGATTGCGTCCGGCGCAATGCCGTACTGCTGAAAGGCAAACAGCGTTCCCGTGCGTCCGATTCCGGTTTGCACTTCGTCAACGAGCAGCAAGATGTCGTTTTCATTACAGAATTCCGCAAGCCGCTGAACGTAATCTTTCGGGAGCGGGTAAACTCCGCCCTCTCCTTGAATAAGCTCAATCAGTACCGCGCACACGCTGCCATCGGAACACGCCGCCTTTACCGCGTCAACACTGCCCGGCTGAACATACTTGAATCCGCCGGTATACGGGAAAAAGTCGTATCCGTGAAATTTTTCCTGTCCCGTAGCCTCAAGCGCCGTGATTGTGCGTCCGTGAAAGCTGTTTTGAAGTGATAAAATCATATGTCTGTTATGGCTGCCGAATTGCTCATAGCTGTACTTGCGGGCGAGTTTAATCAGTCCCTCGTTAGCCTCGGCACCGGAGTTAGCGAAGAATACGGCAGACATTCCGGCGCGTTGCGTAAGCTGTTCCGCGAGTCTTGCCATTGGCTCGGTGTAGTATAGGTTTGACACGTGAGCGAGCTTTGCGGCTTGCTCCGTTACAGCGTTTATCCACGCGGGATTTGCGCAGCCGATGGAGTTTACGCCCAGACCGGACGCGAGGTCTATGTACTCCTTCCCGTCGGCATCGCGCAAGGTTGCGCCCTTTCCGCTTGTAAACGCAACCGGAAATCGAGGATAAGTGCCTAATATGTTATTGTCCGTCAGCTCAATTATTTGTTGTGTGTTCATTTTACAGTCTCCTTATCTGAGCCGGTTATCCGAAAATCGTGTGTTGATAACTTTCAGCAAATCATAGTGCCTTCGCCGTCCTTGCTCAACAGTTCAATCAGGATGCTGTGCGGCACTTGTCCGTTAAGGATAGTCGCGCTCTGCACTCCGCCCGAGACCGCTTCCAAGGCGCAGCGTATTTTGGGTATCATACCGCCGCTGATAACCCCGTCCGCGATTAGTAGTGGAACCTCGGAGCGGTCGGCAAATCGAATCAGGCTTGAGTTATTGTTTTGGTCGCGCAGAATTCCTCTGACATCGGTCATCAGGATAAGTCTCTTGGCTTTAAGGGCAACGGCGAGCTTTTCCGCCGCGACATCGGCATTGATGTTATAGCTGACCTCGCGATCTACGCCCAGCGCAACAGAACTGATTACGGGGATATATCCGTTTTCCAAGGCGTCTGTAATAGGCTTCGCGTTTACGCCTGTAACATCGCCGACATAGCCGCCATAGTCGACATTATCCGTTTTAAGCTCAACGGCTTTGATTATGCCCGCGTCCAACCCGCTGAATCCGAGCGCTTTCCCGCCGGCGCGGGTAAGCGCGGCGACGAGGTTCTTGTTAATCTTGCCGCATAGCGTCATCTGTACAAGGTCTTCTATGTCCTCGTCCGTGTAGCGGAAACCGTTAATTTTGACTTTGCCGAGTCCGAGCTTTTCAGCGTACTCGTCAATTTCCGGACCTCCGCCGTGGACGAGTACAACCTTGATCCCGACAAGGTTCAGCAAAACGACGTCGTTCATAACAGCAGTCATAAGCTCAGGAGTTTTCATCGCCGCGCCGCCGTATTTGACTACTATGATTTTATTGTGGTGGTCTTGTATGTAAGGCAGAGCCTCAATAAGTACTTGTGATTTGTCCATATGTTAAATTCTCCTGTGATTAAGTACGGTAATCGGCGTTGATTCGTACATAGTCGAGGCTCAAATCGCAGCCCCAGCACGTACATTGCGGATACTCGCCCGGCTCAAGTTCTTCGTTCAGGCTGATAAGAAGCTCTACGTCGTGTTCAGACAGAATCCCGGCTGCCAACTCTTCGTCGAAGTTTACGCCGCTGCCGTTTGCGCACACCTGAACTTCGCCCGCCGCCGAGCGATACGTTATGTCCACGCGCTTTGGGTCAAAATTCTCCCCCGAGTATCCCATAGCACACAGTACGCGTCCCCAGTTAGCGTCTCCGCCGAATACAGCCGTTTTCACCAATGACGATGATAAAACGCTTTTCGCTATCGACTCCGCCTTTCGTTCGTTCGCCGCTTCGGATACTACGCAAGTGATTAGGTGTTTTTCGCCCTCCCCATCGGAAGCTATGGCAATTGCCAACTTTGCGCATAACGAGCAAAGCGCGTTGTCAAACGCGTCAAAATCCGCGCCGCGCTCCGTAATTTCCGCGTTACCCGCAAGCCCTGACGCAAGTATAAAGCAACTGTCGTTCGTTGACGTATCCCCGTCAATGCTGACCCTGTTAAAACTTTCCCGAACTGCCGAACCAAGTGCCTCGCGAAGCATTTCGGGCGAGACGGCGCAATCCGTCGTAATTACTGAGAGCAGCGTACCCATATTAGGGTGTATCATACCGGAACCCTTGGCGATTCCGCCGATTTTCACGACTTTTTCGCCTATTTCAAACTCGACCGCGAATTCTTTGCGTATGGTGTCCGTAGTCATAATCGCGTCCGCCGCGTCTGAGGAACTTCGCTCCGACTTTCCCAAAGCCTCCGTAAGCGCGGGAATCGCGTCCCGAATCGCCCCGATGTTCAATTCTTGCCCGATTACTCCCGTTGAAGCAACAGCGATAAGATTTCGATCCGCTCCGAGCGCGGCGGCGGCATATTCAGCCATAAGCGCGGCGTTTTCCGTATCGTTTGCGGCACAGCAGTTGGCGTTGCCGCTGTTGAGAATGACCGCGCGCAGCCTCGATCCGCTCAAACGCTCTTGCGACAGAAGCACCGGCGCGGCTTTGACCCGATTCCGTGTAAACACCGCCGCCGCCGTACATACTTTATCGCCGAGTACAAGCGCCAAGTCGAGTTTATCGTCCGGGGAGTTCGCTTTTACGCCGGAATGAACACCGGCTGCCCGAAACCCAATCGGGGCGCAAACTCCGCCGTTGATAAAACCTATAAATCCGTACATTTATGTGACCTCATTTCATTTTCGTTCGTCAAGTCCCAGCATCAGCCGCATATTTTGAAGTGCCGCGCCTGCCGCGCCCTTGCCGAGATTGTCAAATTGCGCCGTAATCAAAATCGTCTCATCATTGCCGGCAACGCGAAGTGTCAGCTTATCCGTACCGGCGTGTTCGTTGCCGGACGCGTATATGGGAATATCATCCGTAACGCTGATGTCAGGCGCGTCAGAGTAATGTTCGCTCAGCGTCTCGAAAATCTGTCGTCGTTTCCCGGGCAAACACAAAGGAATCATAACCTGCATTCCCTGCGGGAAATCGCATATAAGCGGAATAAAAGCGGGCGTTTTGGTCAATCCGGCGTATTTGATAATCTCCGGAATGTGCTTATGCCGCGCCGTGAGCGCGTAAGCACGCGGAGCGTCATATTCGGCTGAGCGGTCAGCGTCCTCGTACTCTGCTATCGCGGACTTGCCGCCGCCGGTGTAGCCGGAAACGGAAGTAATCGCAATAGGGTAATCGGGCGGTATTATTCCCGCGTGTGTAAGCGGCGCGAGTATCGCGATTGCCCCGGTAGCATGACATCCGGGATTAGAAAGCCGTGTCGTACCGCAGATAGCCTGCTTCTGTTTCGCGCTTAGTTCCGAAAATCCGTAAACCCAGTCATCTGAAACCCTGTGCGCCGTAGAGGTGTCAATCACTTTCACGGAAGGGTTTGTAATCAGCGCAACGCTTGCCCGCGCCGCTTCATCCGGAAGACATAGGAACACAAGGTCAGCGGTATTCATAACGCTCGCTTTCGCGGCATCGTTTTTGCGTAATTCCCGCGGAAGCGCGGTAATCTCAACCGCGCCGGCTGAGATGTACTTTGTTAACCGTTCCGCCAACTGTAACCCGGTAGTGCCCGCGCTCCCGTCTATGAAAATCTTGTAAGCCATATTTAATCCTCTGCGTTCGACTCATTCGCCGAGTGCCTTTTCTATTAGTTCAATCTGCCTTAAAACCTCGTTCGGCGCGGGTCCGCCGATAACATTTCGCCGAGCTACACAAGCCGCCAGCGAAATTGTATCGTACACGCTATCATCGAAGTCGCCGAATGTCTTATACTCCTCAAGAGTGAGTTCTTCAAGAGTTTTCCCAAGTTCCGCGCAATGAGCGACAATTCTGCCCGCTGTCTCATGAGCGTCGCGGAACGCGGTACCCTTGTTAACCAAATAATCCGCCAAGTCAGTCGCGTTGATGAAGCCCTTGCCGGCGGCATTCAAAGCGTTTTCACAACTGAATGTTGATGTTGCCAGCATAGCGGTAAACGCTCTAAGACAAAGCGTAACCGTGTCAAGCGCGTCAAATACAGCCTCTTTGTCCTCTTGCATATCCTTGTTGTAGGCGAGCGGAAGTCCCTTCAAAACAGTAAGCAGCGTGGTTAAATCGCCGAATACGCGTCCGGTTTTGCCGCGAACAAGCTCCGCGACGTCGGGGTTCTTCTTTTGCGGCATCATACTGCTTCCGGTGGCAAACGCGTCGTCAAGTTCAAGGAATTTGAATTCCCAACTGCACCATAGACATACTTCTTCCGCGAAACGAGAAAGTCTTGTTTGCAGAATCGCAAGTCCGCTCAAAAATTCCAGCGCGAAATCACGGTCGCTCACGCTGTCCAGACTATTGTCGGTAGGTTTGTCAAATCTCAGTTCCCGCGCTGTCATCTCACGGTCGATCGGATAGGTTGTACCGCAGAGCGCGCCCGCTCCGAGAGGACATTCGTTCATACGCGCTTTGCAGTCCGCAAGACGCGATATGTCGCGGAGGAATCCGTTAGCATACGCCATAAGATAGTGCGCGTATGTGGACGGCTGCGCCCGCTGCAAATGCGTATACGCCGGCATTACGCTGTTCAGATGTTCACGAGCCTTCGTGCTCAGAACTGCAAGAAGTTCTTTAATAAGCTCCGTCAGCGCGTCAATTTGACCTTTTATGTACATACGGAAATCAAGAGCGACTTGGTCGTTACGGCTGCGGGCTGTGTGAAGGCGCTTACCGTTCTCGCCAATGCAGCGCGTCAAAAGCGCCTCTACTGCCATATGAATATCCTCGGCTTCCGGCGGCAGTTCTAAGCCTTCATAGTCAGTCGGCAGATTCATAAGCGCGAATTGGATCTCATATGCCTGATGCTCATCCAAAATTCCCGTTGCGCCGAGCATTTTCGCGTGAGCGATACTGCCGGCAATGTCTTCGGCGTACATTCGTTTATCCGTGTTTATGGAGTAGTTAATTTCGTCTGTTAGTTTCGCGGTTTCTTTCGAGAACCGTCCCGACCATAGTTTTGACATAGCGTTACCCTTTGTAATTCTTGATATGAAGTGTTAAAATACGATATTGCGAAGCTAACCCGCGATCCTTACAGCTTCCCCTGCTCCCGAAGCGCGTGAACTTTAATCGGAAGCCCAAACAGGTTTATAAAACCCTCGCTGTCGGCTTGATTATATTCACTTTCGCCGAATGTCGCGATGTCTTCACTATACAGAGTATATGGGCTGGTAACTCCCGCGTTTATGATGTTGCCCTTGTAGAGTTTCAGCTTTACGGTACCGGTTACAAATTCCTGAGTTTTATCGACGAACGCGCTCATCGCTTCACGCAGCGGACTAAACCACTGCCCGTTGTACACTAATTCCGCGAACTCCGACGCGAGGCGTTCTTTATAGTGCGCGGTGTATTTGTCAAGCGTAATGGTCTCTAAAACCTCGTGAGCCTTGTAGAGAATTGCGCCGCCCGGGGTCTCGTAAACTCCGCGTGACTTCATTCCCACTAATCGGTTTTCCACGAGGTCCAGCAACCCGATTCCATTCTCTCCGCCCAGCTTATTAAGCGCGCGGATAATGTCGCTGCCTTTCATCTGCTTGCCGTCTACGGCGATGGGAACGCCGCGCGCAAACTCGATTTCCACATACGTCGGATAATCCGGCGCCAGCTCCGGCGCGACAGACATCTCCAAAAATCCGGGCTTCTGATACTGCGGTTCGTTTGCGGGGTCCTCAAGGTCAAGTCCCTCATGGCTTAGATGCCATAGGTTTTTGTCCTTGCTGTAATTAGTTTCGCGGCTGATTTTCAGGGGAATATCGTGCGACTCCGCATAGTCAATTTCATCATCACGCGACTTCAAATCCCACTCACGCCACGGAGCGATAATCGTCATCTCCGGAGCGAAGCGTTTAATCGTAAGCTCAAACCGCACTTGGTCATTGCCCTTGCCCGTACATCCGTGAGCGATTGCGTCACAACCCTCTTTTTTCGCGATTTCCACAACGCGCTTAGCGATTACCGGACGCGCAAAGCTCGTACCGAGCAAATATCCTTCATACTTTGCGCCGGCTTTCATCGTGGGAATTACAAAATCGTCTATGAACTCGTCCGTGATGTCCTCCACGTACAATTTACTCGCTCCGGTCTTGATTGCCTTTTCTTCCAAGCCGTCGAGCTCACTTCCCTGACCTACATCCGCCGAAATCGCGATAACATCGCACCCGTAGTTTTCTTTAAGCCACGGGATAATGACCGATGTGTCTAATCCGCCGGAATATGCCAGCGCACACTTTTTTACTTGTTTTGACATAAAATGCTTCTCCTGAATTTTTATTTGTACTCAAATTCCCAGTTGTAAAATTTGATTGTGTCTCCGGCTTCAAGTCCGAGAGCTTCAAGCCTGTCATATACCCCGCATCGTCGAAGTGTTTGGTCAAAGTAAGCGCGACCTTCCGAGTCTTTCAGATTTACGCGGTCAAGCAAGCGCTCAAGCCAACCGCCCTCGACGGAGTATTCGCCCTCGTCGGCGGTAAGCAGTAAATCCTCCACACCGTCAAGGAGTTCGTCCGGCTCAATGTACTCCGGCTCAAAGATTCGCGTCGGCGGAAGTTTGCTGAGTTCCTGTGCCGTTAGCAGCATCAGTTCGCGCACACCGCTGCCGACAGCGGCTGAAATCGACCGCGCTTCGCTGAGAAGCGGCACTTTTCCGTCCTCCAACAAGTCGATTTTATTCAGTACCGTAATTTGCGGTCGTTCCGCCAAATCCGGACTGAAATTCGCGAGTTCGCGGTTGATAAGCTCAATATCCGCCCGAACATCGTCAGATGACGCGTCAACCACGTGTAACAGCAGTCGGCACCGCTCCACGTGACGCAGAAACTCATGTCCCAACCCCGCGCCTTCCGAAGCGTTTTCAATCAGGCCCGGGATGTCCGCAACCACAAACGCCGGATACCCCTCGCCGAGATCGCAAACTCCGAGGTTAGGTGAGAGTGTCGTAAATGGATAGCTCGCGATTTTCGGCCGAGCCCGTGTCATTGCGGCAAGCAAACTGGATTTACCGGCGTTCGGAAGACCTATCAACCCGACATCGGCAAGGAGTTTAAGCTCCAGTTTGAGCTCGCGGCTTTGCCCATTGCCTCCGGGTTTGGCAAATCGCGGAGCTTGACGTGTCGGCAAGGCGAATTTGCGATTGCCGCGTCCGCCGCGTCCGCCGCGCGCGACGATGAACGGAAGTCCGTCGGACATATCGTGAATCACAGCGTTCGTCGCTCTGTCGCGCACTACCGTGCCGTACGGAACCGGAATATTCAGCGACGCGCCGTCTTTGCCGGAGCGGTTATAGCCTCCGCCGTCCGCGCCGGGTTCCGCCTTGAAACTGCGCTTGTAGCGGAAATCGGACAGCGTAGAGAGATTGGGGTCAGCGATCAGCGTTATGTCGCCGCCCTTACCGCCGTCGCCGCCGTCCGGACCTCCGGCGGGAACATACTTCTCGCGCCGAAACGACACAGCACCACTGCCGCCGTTACCTGCCGAAACCTTTATTATGACTTCATCGATGAAATTATTCATTTTCTTCCTTTAAAATTTATCGTATATCCCGGGTTCTCTGACGTCGGCGAGAAACTTGGCGGCGCGAATCGCGCCCGCCGCGAAGACGTCCCGGCTGTAAACTGTGTGTTTGAACTCAATAACCTCATCCCGTCCGGCGAACATTACTGTATGTTCGCCCGGAATAGTGCCGCCCCTCGCGGAAATGATTCCTATTTCGCTGTCGGAGCGAGGTTCGCGTCTGCTGCTGCGGTCGAATACGTATCCCGTTCGATGGGGAGCAAGCCCCTTTCGCGCTGCCTCGGCGAGCATTAGCGCTGTTCCGCTTGGCGCGTCTACCTTTCGGCGATGATGGGCTTCCGAAATCTCTATGTCAAAGTCTAATCCCAGTTTCGCCGCCGTCTGAGTTACAATCTCCGTAAGCAGATTTATGCCAATGGAGAAATTTGCCGTTTTGAATATAGGCAATTTTTCCGCTGCGGTCTTAATCTTTGACGTTTGCGCATCGCTGTAGCCCGTAGTACACAGCACAGCGGGAATATTATTGGCGACGCACATATCCAGCATCCCAATGTCCACCGCCGCCGGAGACGAAAAATCAATCAATACGTCAGCCGTTCCTTCGAATCCGCTGTAGTTTGTATACGTCTTGAACGGCAAATCTGTAACGACCGAACGCGAAATCCCCGCCGAGACGCTCACATCGGTATCAATCGCCGCCAGTTCCGCCGTTAATCTGCCCATATAGCCGTTACAACCGGAGATAATTAAATTCAGCATAAATGCTCTCCTTCGTTCGTTGTGTTTTCTCCGACTATGCGCCGGGCTGTATCAAACCCGCGGACGCCAGTTCCTGCTTCAGCTTCGCGAGGTTGGCGTCCTCCATCTCGCAAAGCGGCAAGCGCAGATTTCCGACCGACATTCCCATCAGGTTCATAGATGTTTTCACCGGTATCGGGTTGACCTCATAGAACATTGCGTCCATAATGCTGAAGTATTTCAAATGAAGCTCCCGAGCCTTGACATAATCACCCGCGAGCGCGTATTCGCAAATCCGAGCCATCGGACGAGGCGCTATATTAGCCAGCACAGAAATCAGACCTTTCGCGCCAAGCGAAATCATAGGCAAAGCGAGCTTATCATCGCCGCTCCAGATATAAAACTCTTCACCGGCAGTTGCGGCGAGTGTTCTGCTGACAAGCTCAAAATCGCCGGACGCCTCTTTGACCCCGTGTATGCTCTTGTGCTTGGCAAGATGAGCGTATGTCGAAGCCGCGAAGTTACATCCGGTACGCGCAGGCACGTTATACAGAATAATAGGGATGCTGATTCTGTCCGCGATGTACTCATAATGCTTAATCAAGCCTTTCTGAGTCGCCTTATTGTAATACGGTGTTACCAGCAGGAGACCGTCCGCGCCTTGCTCTTCCGCATGCTGGCAGAGGTACAGCGCCGCCATCGTGTCATTACTGCCGCCGCCTGCTATTACGGGAACACGCTTGGCGGTATGCCGAATAGCAAAGCTGACCGTTTCCGCGTGTTCCCCCAGCGATTGTGTGGCACTCTCGCCCGTAGTGCCGCATATTACAATTGCGGAGGTTCCATTCTCTATTTGGAAATCAATAAGTTCCGCCAACTTTTCAAAATTAACTTTTCCGTCCGCGCCGAACGGCGTTACAATTGCCACGGCGGAACCGGTAAATAATGGACCATTCATTTATTTTAAAAATCCTCCGAGTAAAATCAAATATAGTGTTCCGCGCAAAGGAGTTCTGCAAGTTCGACCGCGCCGCCGGCAGCTCCGCGCAGAGTATTGTGGGACAGGCATACAAATTTGCAGTCGTACTGTGTATCTTCGCGCAATCGCCCTATTGATACCGCCATACCGCGCTCCAAATTGCGGTCGAGTTTTGTCTGAGGCCGGTCTTGCTCTGTGAAGTAATTCAAAAACTTTTTAGGCGCGGAGGGAAGCTCGTATTTCGAGATCGGGCTTTTATAATTGTTCCAGATGCTGATGATCTCTTCTTTTGACGGCTTCACGTCTTTGAACGATACATAAACAGCCGCCATATGACCATCGCTGACCGGAACACGCAGGCACTGTGCCGTAATTGCCGGGAAAAGAGCCGGCACGATGACGCCGTCTTTAAGCTCGCCCCAGATTTTAAGCGGTTCGCGCTCGGATTTTTCCTCCTCAGCGCCTCCAATGTAAGGGATTACGTTATCGACCATTTCAGGCCACGTCTCAAACGTTTTGCCCGCGCCGGAAATCGCCTGATATGTGCAAGCGAGAATTTTATCAATCGGATAACGCTCGTTAACAGGGTACAACGCCGGCACATAGCTCTGAATACTGCAATTGCTTTTAACCGCTATGAAACCGCGCTTTGTACCCAGTCGTTTTCGCTGAGCCTCAATGACTTTCAGATGAGCGCTGTTAAGCTCGGGGATGATCATAGGCACATCAGGGGTTGCGCGATTTGCGCTGTTATTGCTGACCACGGGAATCTCAACCTTCGCGTATTTGTCCTCTAACGCCAGTATCTCCGCCTTGGGCATATCTACCGCGCAGAACACGAAGTCAACCGCGGCCTTGACCTTTTCGACGTCCGCATCGGCATCCCAAACCGTCAGGATTTTCACATTCGCGGGAATAGGCGCATCCATAAGCCATCGGTTGCCGACGGCGTCCTCATATGTTTTGCCGGCGGAGCGCGCGCTTGCCGCAAGCGCGGTTAACTCAAACCACGGGTGGTCGGCAAGCAAAGTGACAAACCTTTGCCCGACCATACCCGTAGCCCCGATTATGCCGACTTTATACTTCTTGCTCATACGTACTGTCCCTCCGGTTGACAAAGAGTAAATAAAGGTAATTTAAGGGATTCCGCTAAAAGGGCTTGCAACTTACAGTATTTTCGTGTATAATGAGGACTCGATACTGATTCAGATGCTTATTTGTATTATATTAACATTTATAAGCAGCTATGTCAATCAAAATTTTCGGAGTATAATATGAAAAGACTTTGCGCATTATTCTTAGCCATTGCGTTCCTTACCGCGCTAACGCCTGTGAATACCAATGCCGGCATATCGGATGAATATGCCATTATCAAGTGCGGATTGAACTACGGCTCAAACGGACTTGTATACGCTAACTTGGAAAATCATACCGGACAGGGATATTCGCTTGGATATTTTGATTCCGACCGCGAGTTTGTCGAGATAGCCTACACGTCTGAGACTCAAATCACGATGCTCAAGGATCGCAGTCTGTACATAACCAACGACAGCAAAAACATCTATGTTCAGGATAAACCTCAAAGCGTTGCGGGTACGATCGGCTGCTATCATAAGACGGCGGGCGAATACCGCAGCTACGCGTCCGCTTCGGAAGCCGCGTCGAACTACAGCGATGGTTTTGTCGCTTACTCACGCGGGACATACCTTGCTTTGTACGGCAACTATATGTCAAGCTCCGATGCGTCAAACCTGTGGACCGGCTCATCGAACTGCGTTACGGTGGTCAAAACCGGCACGAACCGCATACTTTTTGAGTTCGATGGCGGGTCCGGGGTCGGGCTTGGCGTAATGCCGGACGGACGCGGCGGCGAGGCTTTAACGTGGTTCAAAGGCTATAAGTACCTCGGCGGGTTTGAGTATATACGCAACAGTCCGGACGGGAATTTGACGGTTATTAACGTGCTGTCGATGGAGGACTATATCAGGGGAGTTCTGCCGTCGGAAATGTCGCCGTCTTGGCCGGCTGAGGCGCTTAAAGCTCAAGCGGTCTGTGCGCGGACATACGCGGCGCATAACAAGAACAAGCACGCAAGCTACGGTTTTGACGTATGCAATACCGCCGATTGCCAAGTTTACAGCGGGCTGCAAACGCAATCTTCGGAGATCGACCGCGCCGTCCGCGAGACATCCGGCAAATACATCACCTACAACGGAGAAGTCGCGAGCATATTCTACTTCTCCAGCGACGGCGGCGCTACTGAGGACAGCGAAAATGTCTTCAATGAAGCCATACCGTATTTGCGCGGTAAAATTGATGAATATGAGCCTCTTATATCGACCGGACACGAAAGCTGGACTGCTGAGTTTACTGCCGCGCAAATCAGCGAAACACTTCAAGGTAAAGGCTACGGAATCGGCCGCGTCGTCAGTATAACGCCGGTATATACGAGACTCGGCAACATTTACTCTATTACTTTCAAGGACAGCGGAGGCAAAACTTTCACGTTCAGCCGTGAGCAAGCCCGCACGATATTGGGCGGCAGCAAAGTTCTCTC
Source organism: Oscillospiraceae bacterium (assembly GCA_031278415.1). Classification (GTDB taxonomy): domain Bacteria; phylum Bacillota; class Clostridia; order Oscillospirales; family Oscillospiraceae; genus JAISJH01. The sequence continues at coordinate 6,089 of JAITKN010000038.1, read as the reverse complement.
AGCGCGATTCAGTATCAGCGTCAAAGGCAGTGAGGCGGAAGCATCCGAGCCGGAAACGCTCTACATCGCCGGTCAATCCGAACCATTTACGGATACCGACGTTTACGCGATAGGCACCGGCGGCACGGAACGCGTTACTGAGCGCGAGATCACAGTTATTACCGGGAGCGGCGGCACCGCGAAGCGCGTACTCGGCGAACTGGGTCAAAGCCTTGTCAGCGGCGTAGAGCAAGTAGGCGAGGCGTTTGTGTTTCGCGGCTCCGGTTGGGGTCATAACGTCGGCATGAGCCAGTGGGGCGCCCGCGCTATGGCGGAAATCGGCAAGGATTACGAGGACATCATTTATTACTACTTCACAAACGTGGAAATCAGAAGCTAACTCGTGTTGACACTAAATAGATTTGTGATATGACGGCGGTATGAGCATTACAAGAGAACAATACAAACGCATTGCGCCGTACTTGCCGTGCCGACGCGGAAAGCACGGCATAACGCAACGGATTTCCGCGCTTTGCGAATCCCTGTTCCAATGCTTGCGGACAGGGCTCGCGAAGGCGGTGAAACCCGAGAATCGGCGGATTCGACGCCGATTGCGAGCGGCATATTCAAAAGAGATTTGAGCGATACTTCGGGGAAGCGGGCTGAGTTTTCCGGCGATGTAATATGTGTTAGAAACGCGGAGTATGAATTACGCGTTTTGCTTTGGCGTATGTTTCGCGGTGCCTGAGTTTTTTTGCGGACTGCGAAAAAAATATCCCCTCGGGGGGCTTGCGTATGGTGATTTGTGAGATTATAATAGGCTTGCAAAAAAAATTTTAGGAGGACAATATGAAAAAACTTATCTCTTTTGCGCTTATTCTGACGTTGAGCTTGGCACTATTTGCAATGCTCACGGGCTGTACGGAAAACGCAACTACGGAAAATGACCCGGTAGAAACATCGGACGCCGCGCCGACCGGTGAAGCTGCCGCGCCGACGGATGAGGATGACGATACAGGTCAACCCTTGCCGGTTAAGGACGAGCTTATCATCGGGTTCACGTCCATTCCGACGCACTTCGACCCGTTGCAGAGCGGCTCGGCGGGTGTGCTTCTGTTCAGCTCGCTCATCGCTGCGGACGCGGATATGAACATCGTTCCCGACCTGGCCGAAAGCTGGGAAATCAGTAACGATGGTATGGTTTATACGTTCAATCTGCGCGACGACGCGTTGTTTACGGACGGGACGCCGGTAAAGGCATCGGATGTTGTGTTTTCGTACTATACGATTATGAACGGCGCGACATCAACGGATTTGTCCATTGTGGAAAGCGTTGCGGCTGCCGATGATTCGACGATCGTTATAACGCTGAAACAGCCGCGCAGTGTGTTTTTACTTACTGCTGCCGAGGTTTATATCGCGCCGGAACATCTGTATAACGATGACTTCGGGTTGAATCCCGTGGGGTCGGGTCCGTTCAAACTTGAGCAGTACAATGCGGACGAGCAGTTTATTTTGACGGCGAACGAGGCTTATTATGCGGGCGCGCCGGCAATGAAGCGCGTTGTGTTTGTGAAGATGGACAGCGAGGACGTTCGGCTTGCCGCCGCGCAGTCGGGGCAGGTGGATATTACGCTTACATCCGCGGTGACGGCTGCCGGAGTGGGTGAGGTTCCGGGTTATTACCTGTTGGTTGAAGAATCTGTTGATAATATGGGAATTGCGCTGCCATTCACGTTGAACGAAGGCGAGATTAATGAGTATGGCGCTCCGGTCGGTAACGACGTAACCGGCGATATTGCCGTTCGCAAGGCTCTTAGCTACGGAATCGACAGGCAGAAAATTTGCGATGACGCGCTTTCGGGCTTTGCGTCGCCCGCGTATAGCGAAAACGATGGTATGCCGTGGTCTAACCCCGAAAACAAAATCGATTACGACCTTGACCTCGCGAAAAAGTACCTCGACGATGCGGGTTGGATTGACGAGGACGGCGACGGAATCCGCTCGAAGGACGGAGTTCGCGCGTCATTCGCGCTGCTGTATTTCGCGAATGACAGCGTTCGGCAGGCGGTTGCCCACGCGACAGCCCAGCAGGCGCGGGATAATCTCGGAATCGAGATAGACGTTGACGCGGCGGCGACGGCGGACTTCGCGGCTACGATGTATTCCACCCCGATCATACTCGCGTGGGGCTCCTCCAATCCGATGACGAGCTATTATCTGTTCCATAGCTCTAATGCCGGCAAGGACGATTGGTACAATCCTGAAAATTACCGCAATGCTACCGTGGACAGTTACCTTGACCAAGCGTTGAACGCAAAATCGCTCGAGGAATCCTACGAATATTGGAAGAAAGCGCAATGGGACGGCATAACGGGTACCTCTTTGAAGGGCGACGCGGCATATGTGTTCCTGATTAACAAAAAGCACCTTTACTGGGCGCGCGAGGGGCTTAACACAGGTCGGCAGAAAATCCACGCGCACGGCGATGCGTGGCCGCTTGTGGCTAACCTTAAAGATTGGAAATGGGAGCAATAATGCGAACAGCAGCGGGAGCAATCGGGCGGCCTCTCAAGAATGTTGGGATTTATCTGCTGCGCGGGGTGAGCCTGCTTCTCGCATCCACTATTATCGCGTTCTTCCTAAGCTCAATAGCGCCTCAGGACGACCCTATACACGCGTACATACAGGCGAATCCCGGCGTTTCCGCGGAAAATGTGGCGCGGATGGAGGAATACTGGGGGCTTAATCAGCCCCCGGTTGCCCGCTATGTAACATGGCTGAAAAATATTTTGAGCGGCGATATGGGTTACTCGACGTCGAATCGGCGGCCGGTTGCGGAGGTAATCGGTGTGCGATTCAGAGCTTCAATTGCGCTGATGATGGCGGCGTGGATTTTTTCGGGGATACTGGGCTTCGGTGTGGGCTGTATAATGGGGCGCTTCGCGGGGCGCCTCATTGACCGTGTTTTGAAGCGTGTATGCCTTGTTATGTGTTCTATCCCGACATTTTGGATCGGCATCGTGTTCCTGGTGTTTTTCTCTGTTACGCTCGGATGGTTTCCATTCGGACTGTCGATGCCCATAGGGGCGAATCCGGACGAGGTGAGCATCTGGCAGAGATTGCATCATTTGGTTTTGCCCGCGCTGACGGTGAGTTTTCTTTCTTTCGCAAATCTGGCTCTTGTAACGCGTGAAAAGCTCGCGGATGTTATGGAAAGCGGCTACATCCTGTTTGCAAAAGCTCGTGGGGAGAAGTGGATACTGCGCCGTCACGCGCTTCGCAATATTCTGATTCCCGCGGTAACGATGCAGTTTGGCTCGTTCTCGGAACTATTCGGTGGCAGCGTAATTGCGGAGAATATTTTCAGCTATCCCGGACTGGGCAGCGCGCTTACGGCGTCGGGGAAAACGGATTTGCCGCTTTTTTTAGGTATAACGCTGTTTTCGGTGCTGTTTGTGTTCTGCGGCAATATGATAGCGAACATACTCTACAGCTTCATAGATCCGCGTGTTAAGAGAGGGGACTGAATGAAAATGAAAGTTCTGCCGGCTGAAAAGCGTCCGAACAGACGCGCGATGATAGGAATCGTATGCGTCCTGATTTTCCTGATCCTAATTACCCTCTACATCGTAGGCGCGAGTATGAACGAACTCCTGTTTGAACCCGATTTTTCGCAGAAGCTGCTTCCGCCCACGATGAAGCATCCGTTCGGCACGGATTTTCTCGGACGCGATATGTTCGCGCGGACAATAAAGGGGCTTAGCCTGAGTATGTTTATCGGCGCAACGGCATCCGGCGCGGCGGCTGTTATTGCCCTGATTGTCGGCATAGTCGCGGCGTTGGGGAAGACGTGGCTGGATCACTTTCTGAACTGGGTCATAGACCTTACGATGGGGATTCCGCATACGGTATTACTGATTTTGATAGCGATAGCGACAGGACGCGGCATAACGGGGCTGATTATAGGGATTTCGCTGACGCACTGGACGGGAATCGCCCGAATCATACGCGGCGAGGTTCTGCAAATCCGCTCGCGCCGCTATATAACGGCATCGCGCAAATTGGGGAAATCGCGGCTTTGGGTAGCGGTGAGGCACATTCTGCCGCATATGATTCCGCAATTCTTCATAGGGTTGGTATTGCAATTCCCCCACGCGATAATGCACGAATCCGGATTAACCTTTTTGGGTTATGGTATGCCTCCGGAAACGCCGGCGATTGGGATTATATTGTCGGAGTCGATGCGTTATCTCTCGGCGGGAATGTGGTGGCTGGCGTTCTTTCCCGGCGCGGCGTTGGCGATAGTAGTATTGCTGATAGACAAGCTCGGCGAAAGCCTGAAACTCGCGCTCGACCCCGCAAGCGCCCAAGAGTAGGAGTGAATATGGAGAAAAAGACCGTGCTGAACGTTTCAAACCTCTCGGTGACGTTCCGAATGTACTCCAAGGGTATGCGCAAAGGCGGATTGAAGGTGATTAGCAATCTCAGCGCAAGCGTTCGCGAAGGCGAAATCCTCGCCGTCGCCGGTTCGAGCGGTTCGGGAAAGAGTTTGCTTGCGCACGCGGTTCTGGGTATTCTTCCGCGCAACGCGATAGTAACGGGCGAAATCGAATATATGGGCGAAGCTCTTACTTCGGCGCGGCTGACTAAGTTGCGCGGGCGCGAGATTGCGCTGGTGCCGCAATCCGTTGAGTATCTCGATCCGCTTATGAAAGTCGGGAAACAGGTGTCGGACGACAAATACGCGGTCAAACGCGCCTTCGAACGCTACAAGCTGGATGAGAGCGTAATGAAACTGTTTCCGTTCCAATTATCCGGCGGAATGATGCGCCGCGTACTATGCGCTACCGCGGTTGTTACCGGAGCGAAGCTCATTATCGCGGACGAACCTACGCCCGGGATGTCCGAAGAACTTGCGGCGCGCGCAATGAAGCACTTCCGCGACCTCGCCGACGCCGGCGCGGCTGTTATGCTGATTACCCACGACATTGATCTTGCGCTCAGATACTGCGACCGCGTCGCGGTTTTCTACGCGGGTACGACCGTGGAAACCGCGCTCGCGTCCGACTTCGGTAATATTGACAATCTGCGCCACCCTTACACTAAGGCACTATGGCGCGCTATGCCGCAAAACGATTTCGCCCCGACACCCGGAACCCAACCATACGCGGGCAATCTGCCCGATGGTTGCCTGTTCGCGCCGCGCTGTGACCGCGTAACGGAAGAATGTACACGCGCCGCGCCGGAATCGCGGACACTTCGCAACGGGGAGGTGAGCTGTATATATGCTGATTGAAGCGAAAAATATAAAATTCGGATACAGTAAGTCAAAGCCGGTTATTAATGGCGTGAACTTTGCGGCGGACGAGGGCGAGCGCGTTGCGCTTGTCGGCCCGTCCGGCTGCGGAAAAAGTACGCTCTCGCAAATCCTTGCCGGCTGTTTGAATCCGCAATCCGGCGAGGTTCTGTTTGAAAACAAGCCGCTTCCCCGAAAGGGATTCTGCCCCGCGCAACTTATATATCAGCATCCCGAACAGGCCATAAACCCGCGTCTGCGGCTTAACGCAACCCTTCGTGAGGCGTGGACGCCGGATGCCGTTTTCCTCGACGAAATAGGAATCGCGCCGGAGTGGCTGAACCGTTATCCCGCGGAATTGTCAGGCGGCGAGCTTCAACGCTTTTGCGTTGCGCGCGCTCTCGCGCCGCAAACGCGCTTCATTATCGCGGACGAGATGAGTACGATGCTGGACGTAATCACGCAAGCTCAAATCTGGGAGCTTATGCTTCGCCAAATCGAGCGGCGCGGGCTCGGGCTGCTTGTAGTTACGCATAGTACGGAGCTTGCCGCGCGGGTGTGTTCGCGAATTGTGCGCTTCGAGTCTTTGACGCGCCAGGGTCGGAGTACCGCCGTTTAGATGTACTTCCGAGCGACTTAGATGCGCTTCCAAGCGACTTGGATGTGCTTCCGAGCAACTTGGATGTACTTCCGAGCGACTTGGATGTGCTTCCGAGCGACTTGGATGTGCTTCCGAGCGACTTGGATGTGCTTCCGAGCGACTTGGATGTGCTTCCAAGCGACTTGGATGTGCTTCCAAGCGACTTGGATG
>JAITKN010000148.1 GCA_031278415.1 Oscillospiraceae bacterium | reverse complement strand
CGTACAATGCGTTCGGCGCGGCGAAAACAAAGTTTCGCCAAAATCGCGACCCGAAGTCCCGTGAACTGCCATTCTCTGTCTTGGACTTCTTGTAATATGCGCAATATGTCCACACCCATATGAAAAAAATGCTTGACATTGGGGGAATCGCGTGGTATAATCGCGTTTCAGATAGAGTTACAACATATCTGAGCGCGCTTGTTTTAAAGCAAGCGAGTTTTTGTTTTTTTAGGAGGAACGCAATGAGACATCTGCTTAAACTTCTTGACCTGACAACCGGAGAGATTACCGAAATCCTCGACCTTGCCGACAAGCTCAAAGCGGAGCATAAAGCCGGTATCAACCGGGAGCCGCTTAAAGGCAAAACGCTTGCTATGATTTTTGAAAAGAACTCCACCCGTACAAGGGTCAGCTTTGAGACGGGCATATATCAGCTCGGCGGACAAGGTATATTCCTGAGCGGCAGCGAGAGTCAAATCGGACGCGGGGAACCGATACAGGACACGGCGCGTGTTTTGTCGCGCTACTGCGATGGGATTATGATACGGACATTCGCGCAAAAAACGGTAGAGGACTTAGCGCGGTGGGCAAGCGTTCCGATTATCAACGGGTTGACCGACTTCGCGCACCCTTGTCAAGTGCTTGCCGACTTGCAGACGATTAGGGAGTACAAAGGAACACTCGCCGGACTTAAAGTCGCTTACATAGGCGATGGCAATAATATGGCGAACAGCGTAATCGTCGGCGCGCTGAAATGCGGAATGAGTGTATCTGCCGCGTGTCCGCAGGGGTATGAGCCCAGCCAAATTGTATTGGAATTCGCGACACTCTGCGGCGGCTTCGAGTTCTCCGGCAATATTCGCAAAGCGGCGGAGGGCGCGGATGTTGTCTTTACGGACGTTTGGGCGAGTATGGGTATGGAAAAAGAGGCTGCCGCCCGCAAGAAGGCGTTTGCCGGGTATCGCGTGGACGACAGCATTATGCAACTGACCAACAACGCTATGGTTCAGCATTGTCTGCCGGCTCATCGCGGGGAGGAAATCACCGACGAAGTGTTCGAGGCTCACGCTGACGAAATTTTTGACGAGGCGGAAAATCGTCTGCACGCTCAAAAAGCGGTTATGGAGTTATTAATGGGATGAAACCGAAGTTTGCTCCGATTGACCTGAATAAATTTGCCCTAAGTCCGTTCGCTGAATGCGTGTTTGAGCTAATCTCCGAAATTCCGGAGGGCAGCGTGACTACATACAAACGGATTGCCGAACTTACCGCGCTTAAAACGCGTAAGAATCCATGCGCTCAAGCAGTAGGGCAAGTTTTGAAGAAGAACCCTAACGCTCCGCTGATACCCTGTCACCGGGTAGTCCATAACGACGGATCGCTGTGTCCGGGCTATACGTTCGGCGGCGAGGGCATTCAGCGCGGACTGCTTGAAAGCGAAGGCGTTCCGTTTCTGCCGAACGGCAAAGTCGATATGCCGACATGTGAGTGGTAGCGCGGTAAACTTACCTTTTCCCGACCATAGTGAGTACCATAGTGACCATCCAGGTAACCATCTGGTACAGGAACAGGCGGTGAGCGTATACCCCGTTCGCTCCGCCGTTGAAGCATATATAAAACATCAGCACCATTCCGACAACGCTGAACACTAAGGACAGCATACCCGCGAATCTAACGCGGCGATACAGCCAGGCTCCGTAGTTCGCGACTTCGGTCAGGACGCTCATATCATCGCCGGCAAGGAGCGCTATGGGCTTGACCTTCTCATCCGCGTAATCGCTCGCCAACGCAAAACGCTCGGGATACGGCAAAAGCTCTATATCCGGCAATGAAACCTTGAACTTAGCGCGAATCATTGCCGGTGTAATGTTAAAGTCACGCGTCGCAAGCAATGGTTGCGTGTCGCTCCGCTCCAACCGAAGCAGCAATTTCCGGATCCTGTCGGACGGCGAATACTGGAGTATAAAAACAGCAACCGCCAACCCTTCCACGACCAGATAAACCGCGCCCGGAATGCCTGTCGGAAGTGATGCCGTGTTAATGTCGTTTAGTTTAATGAAGCGGTCGCTTGCCAGTATAACACGGCGATCATTTATGAAACCGATTAAACCGCCGCCCTCGCGCACTTCAAATCCGGTTATTTCCACGGGTGATACGCCATTCTCTTTCATTAATCCGGCGAAAACCGGCGTCAGTCCGCAGTCGGCCACAAGAGCTATAGACCCGGCGTACTGAATGGCAATCTCGGACTTGACGCCGCGCTCAAACTTGAAGCTGCTGAGCGAAACCTTATTTGCCCGAAATAAATCACTATCCCTAAACAGTATGTTGCGAGTTTCAGCTATGCTTTCCGCTCCCGACCATCCGCCGAGCGCCGCTTTGCGCCGCGCCAGTATGCGGCTCACTCTCGAGAACGGCGCGTTAAACGCCCACAGCGGAGTCAAAACCGATATTCCGCACCCAATTACCGTTACAGAGCGCAGCAGTTCCTCAGGCCGGTTATTGTACAAACACGACAGAGCTGCCAGAACTAACGTTACAACCATCGCCAAGGGAGTATATACGTTGGCTGCCTGTTCGACTGCGTCAACACGCGTCAGGCTGAAGAAAAATCCCTTAGATGACGATGTATTCTTGCTCAGCACCAAACCTTTGTTCACACGCTTGTATTCCGCTTTTACCGCTACCGGTTTATTCATCGCCTTAACCGCCTTAACTGTGCGTGAAAATCCGCTCTTTCCGAGCCGCGTTCCCATCATCGCGAACACAATCGCCGCGCAGGACGGCAGCGCAAGCGGTGTGGAGGTTTCCAAAGCGGTTCCGCCGATTAAAATGCGTATCGTATCGCATAGGCTTAAAAATGTCAGCAGCATTATGGAAGATTCCGCGCTTACCCTCAGTTTGAGAATATCATACAATCCGCTGAGCAGTATTACGGATCCAAACGCCATTACAATCAATTGCAGCGCGAGGAAAATAGTGTTCCGAACAACAAAGTTGTCCGACAGCGTGCGCGGAAGTGTCCATCCCAATTCCAGCGCAAGCGTATAAAGCAGTATTAAACCGCACACGAACGCCGCGCCGAACGTAAGCATTCTGAGGGAATCCACCTTAGACGCGTATTGGGCTAAAATCTCGTTCGCGTCCTCATCGCGTTTGCGCTTGTCGTCCGCTTCCGTTACTTGGAACTGAACATCCTCAGTCTCAGCCAGCATAGCATCCGTAATGACGTCCATACGGATTGTGCCGCTTTTTTCGTCGTCATTGCTTTCGGGCTTAAAGAACATATCGCGCAGTATACGCGTTTCCTCTTCTTCGCGAGACATTTTTGCCCTGAGAATAGCTTCGCGCTCTTGCACCTTGCGCTCGCGCGCTGAACGCTCACGCTCCCGCCGTGCCGCGCGTCTGCCAAGCGGGTCACTTTTTTTGTCTTTGGAAACTGTATCCGGCAGAATGTTACGGATAATATCGCCTGCCCGCTGTTTGCGAGTTTTCTCGAACTCCGGAGGGTTCAGCGCCGTACCCGTAATCGCGGCAGGAGTAGCTACGACACCGACCTCTTTCTCTACGCTGCGCAGAATTTGCTCCGCCCGCTTTCTCTTAGAGGGGTCTTCCGGAAGAAAGTAAATCTGCGACACATTTGTGTTCGGGAGTTCGTCTGACGTTTTCGGATCCGTATATTCTTCGCCGATTATCGCAAGCTCCGCCGCGGAAAACTCAATTCCTTTGGCTTCTTCCAAGACATCCTCCAGAGAATATTCCGGCAGTTCGCTATCGAAGTTATCTGTAAAGCGATTGTCTTCCATTTGCCCTCTGACGCAGCACCTCATACATCAGCACCGCCGCCGCGTTAGACGCGTTAAGCGAGCTAATCTGCCCTTTCATTGGTATTGACGCTATAAAATCGCAATTTTCAGAAACCAACCGTCTGAGACCGGAACCCTCACTGCCGATTACAATTGCAATCGGGATGGTGAAGTCCAAATCCCACAAGGTCGAGTCCGCATCCGCGTCCGCGCCGCAAATCCGGATATTTGCGGCTTTAAGTTCCCTGATTGCCGCGTTTATGTTCGATACCCTCGCAACCGGAATATAACTTGCCGCGCCCGCGCTGCTCTTTTCGACAATAGCACTCGACAAACCCGCGCCGCGCCGCTTCGAGATTATTACTCCGTGCGCGCCTGAACATTCCGCCACACGGAGTATCGCGCCCAGGTTCCGCGGGTCACTGATTTCGTCGCAAATAATAATCAACGGGGCTTCGCCGCGGTTTTCCGCGATTGCGACGATGTCGGAAACCTCTGCGTATTCCGTCTTCGGCACCATCGCGATTACGCCTTGATGGGCATGCGTTTCGCTTTTTTTATCCAGGGCGCGCCTGTCAACAAATGTCACGACGATCCGCTTTTCGGCGGCGGCGCGGACAATCTCGCCCAATACGCGGTCGGTATTCCCGTCCGCGACGAAGATTTTGTCTATTGCGCGATCCGCTTTCAGAGCCTCCGCAACGGCGTTTTTGCCTTCAATCATAAATACCCCTTCAAAGAATCCGTATGGTCGGTTCTCTCCCACGGCAGGTCGATATCCAAGCGTCCGAAGTGTCCGTATGCCGCTGTTTTCCGGTAAATCGGACGTTTCAGGTCAAGCGACTTTATAACGCTTGCCGGACGGCAGTCGAACTCTTTTTTGACGATTTCGGAAAGGTTCTCGTCCGCTAATTTACCCGTACCATATGTATCAATGAAAATGCTTACCGGCGCGGCGACCCCGATAGCGTAAGCAAGTTCCAACTGGCATCGGCTCGCCAGTCCCGCGGCCACTATATTTTTGGCGATATACCGTGCCATATACGCCGCGGCGCGGTCAACCTTGGTCGGGTCTTTGCCGGAGAAGGCGCCGCCGCCGTGACTTGCCGCGCCGCCATAAGTATCCACTATTATCTTGCGGCCGGTCAGTCCGGAATCTCCGACCGGTCCGCCGATTACGAACCGCCCCGTAGGATTAACATAGTATTTTGTATCTTTTGTAAGCAATTCCGGCGGCAGAGTAGCTTTAATAACGTGTTTAATTATCTCGGAACGCAAGTCGGCAAGCGTGATTTCAGGGTTGTGCTGAGCGCTTACAACTACCGCGTCTATTGCCGTTACGCGGTTCAGGTCATCGTAGACTACGCTGACCTGAGTTTTGCCGTCCGGACGCAGCCAAGGCAAAATCTCGTTCTTGCGAAGTGACGCCAGGCGCCGGGCAAGCGCGTGGGCGTAAGTAATCGGCGCCGGCATAAGCTCGGGAGTCTCATCACACGCGAAACCGAACATCATACCTTGGTCGCCTGCGCCTGTCAGGTCAGCAGCGTCGCCGCTGCCCAGTTCCCGTGTCTCGTAAGCGGCGTTAACGCCCATAGCGATGTCCGGACTCTGCTCGTTGATAGCGGTCAGTACCGCGACGGTTCGAGCGTCAAAGCCGTATTCCGGCTTAGTGTATCCGATCTCATCTACGGTTCGGCGAACTACTCCCGGAATGTCTATGTAACATTCTGAACTGATTTCTCCGAAAACCGTTACCATTCCCGTAGCGGCAACGCACTCCGCCGCCACTCGAGAGTTCGGGTCTTTTTGAATAAAAGCGTCTAAAATCGCGTCTGATATTTGGTCACAGATTTTATCCGGATGCCCTTCGGTTACTGATTCTGACGTAAAAATTCTCATTTTTGATCAATCCTCCCATTTGTGTAAATAAGCTAAACGTCCAACGCTCTTTCCGCTTCACCCGTATCATTGACGTTCACAATACCATACGCGACACCCGCCTCCCCGACATATCCGTAAGCGTACTCCACATTAATGCCGGCATCGCTCAGCTTTTTAAGCTCCTTATAGAACGCGCCGGGTATGTGTTCCAAGGTAATCCGCAGCACATCAGTTATATGTGCCGCCTTGCCGTTGTCCACGAGTGCCCGCTCCGCTTTAATCGTGTCGTCAACAAGCAAATGCAGAAACCCGTACTCCTCTGTGTCAGCAATGGAGAAAAACAGAATCTGAATGTCAGCCTCAGTCAGTATGCGCAAGATGTCGGCAACCGCGCCTTTTTTATTTTGCGCAAATACGGATACTTGCTGAATAACCATAATAATCCCTCCTTAACCTTTATCGCGCTCGGAACGCTTTATCGCGTTTATCCACTACGCGAACCGCTTTGCCCTCAAAGCGCTCAATGGCTTTGGGGTCGACCAATTCTACTTTTACAGCCAGTCCCAACATAGACTTAATTGACTCGGCGATGGTACGCTGTAAACGCTGTAAATCCTTAATGCCTGAGCCGCTGACGGTCTTAGGCGTAAGCTCGACAAGCACGGTTAACTTGTCCAAACTGCCCTCCCGCTCCACCACCAACTGATAGTACGGAGCAAGTCCGCCCAGTTCCAACAGAACAGCTTCCACCTGAGACGGGAAAACGTTGACTCCTCTGATAATGAGCATATCGTCCGTGCGACCGGCAAACTTAGTGATGCGCGTACTCGTGCGGCCGCAGGGGCAAGGCGCGGAAATTTTTTTGCTTATGTCGTGAGTGCGATATCTCAGAAGCGGTAAAGCCTCTTTTGTCAGACAGGTGAAGACGACCTCGCCGTATTGACCATCCTCGACTTCCACGCCGGTATCGGGGTCGATTATCTCAATGAAGAAATGGTCTTCGGCGACATGCAGCCCCTCATGCGCTTCACATTCGTAAGCCACGCCCGGTCCGATGATTTCGCTCAATCCGTAGATGTCGAAAGCTTTAAGGCGCAGCTTTGCCTCGATTTCGCGCTTCATAGCGTCCGTCCACGGTTCCGCGCCGAAGAAGCCGTATTTCAGGGACAGAGACTCCGGCGCGATCCCATTGTCTTCGATGTATTCCGCCAGAGTGAGCGCGTATGACGGCGTACAAAGTATGAAAGTCGGCTTGAAGTCCTGCATAATGGTGATTTGACGCTTGGTATTGCCAACGCTCGCGGGAATAGTGGCGCACCCGATAGTTTCGCTTCCTATGTTGCCGCCCAGACCGCCCGTGAACAATCCGTAACCGTAGCTGATATGACCGATGTCGTTCTTCGTGACACCGCCCGCGCCGAGGGTTCGCGCCATAACCTCGCCCCAAATATCAAGGTCGCGGCGGGTATATCCGACAACGGTCTGCTTACCGGTCGTACCGCTGGAAGCATGAATCCGCACAACATCGCTCATCGGAACCGCGAACAGTCCGTAGGGGTAGTTGTCACGCAGATCTGTTTTGTTAGTGAACGGCAATTTCTTCACATCGTCAATACCGGTAATGTCCGCCGGCGACAGTCCGAGTTCATCGAACTTCTTTTTATAGAACGGAACATTGGCATAGTTGCGCTCGGCAACGGATTTAAGGCGCTCCGATTGCAGCTGCCGCAACTGTTCCGGCGGCATACATTCCACGTCTTTGTTGTAGTAGTGATACATAATTATCTCCGTAATTTTCAAAAATAGGCTTAGTTTGTACGCTGCTCAACCGGAACAGTCCAGCCGAACGGGTCAGGGACGCGTCCCCATTGTATTCCGGTTAGGAAGTCGTAGAGTTTTTGCGTGAGGTTTCCGATTTGACCGTTGTTTATCGAGATTTGTCTGCCGTCATAGGAAATTTCACCGATAGGGCTGATAACGGCTGCGGTACCCGTTCCCCAAGCCTCATCGCAGTGATTAAGTTCGACCGCGTCAATCACGCGCTCATTGACGTTAAGACCCCAATCGCGGAGGATCGCAAGGCAGCTGTCACGCGTCACGCCGGGCAGGATGGAGCCTTGAAGCGCGGGAGTTGCGATTTCATCACCGAACCTGAAAAAGACATTCATTGCGCCGACCTCCTCAATGTATTTGCGGTGGATTCCGTCAAGCCAGAGGACTTGGCTGAAGCCGAATTTTTCGACCTGTTTTCCGGCACGTAGTGTCGCGGCATAGTTTCCGCCCGTCTTTGTGTGACCCATACCGCCTTTGACGGCTCGGACGTCCTTGGTCTCCACATAAATTTTGACAGGGTTAATACCCCCCGAATAGTACGCGCCGACCGGGGATGCAATGATAGCGAATATGTAGGATTTTGACGCGTGTACGCCGATATGCGGTTCCGTCGCGATAATAAACGGGCGCAGATACAGAGACGTATCCGGTTCGCTCGGCACCCAATCGCGTTCCAAATCGACCAGCGCCTTAATCGCTTCAAGATACAACGCGTCGTCAACCGGCGGAATACACAGCCGCTCGCACGACACCCTCATCCTCGCGATGTTCATATCAGGACGAAACAGCTGAATCCCGCCGTCCGCCCGCCGATACGCCTTCAACCCTTCAAAAACCTCCTGCGCGTAGTGAAATACCATTGCCGCGGGTTCCAGCAAAAACGGCGCGTAGGGGACAAGCCTCGCATCGTGCCAACCTTGTCCCTCGTCATAGTTCATCAAGAACATATGGTCGGAAAAATATTGTCCGAACCCCAACTTGTCCGAATCCGGCTTGCGTTTCAGCGTTTCAGCCCTCGTGATTGCGATACTCATTGTCAGCAAACTCCTTAGAATAAATATACTAATTACGATTAAAGTCGGCTTTTTTACGTTTTGTGTAAATCTGTAGTATGTTCTTTCGTTACATTGATATTTGGTTCCGTTTGTCTGTGTCGTAAGCGGGAACGTGTTCCGTAATTGGTTTTCTCTTTTCGCTTTAGATTAGATTTAACCATTCCGCAAAGCGATTATACCATACTCCGAACATAAAAGCAAGAGGGTAGTTTACAAATTGAACACTTCCCGAGTTTTCCGCCGCTACTCAGCTGCAACGCGCATTATGCTCACGGAGCAACAAGTCAGTCGCCGGCAAACTATCAATGTGGAGTCTTAAACGCGAATCTGAATCCGAGCAGAGCGAATGGCACAAAACCGCGGATCAGAGAAAAATTAACAATTTTGAAAAAAATGCTTGACAAACAAAAATCCTTGTGTTATATTGAAAACACAAACAGCAAAGACGCTGGGGACTCGAATGTCCTTGGCGTCTTTGCTGTATATTTAATATTTCAAAATTAGGAGGCACAACATCATGTCAGAGAGCAAAATTATCGAATTGGCGGAAGGCGGAGTATTCCCGGTATGGTTCTTAATCGGAGCGGCGCTTGTATTCTTTATGCAGGGCGGATTCGCGATGGTGGAAACCGGTTTGACACGCGCCAAAAACGCGGGCAACATCATTATGAAAAACCTAATGGACTTCTGCATAGGTACGGTAGTATTCATTCTGTTAGGCTTCTCGCTGATGATGGGTGAGCACAACGGATTCATCGGGAAACCCGGTCTGGACATCTTCAAGAACTTTGCCGACTATGGTTTTACATCATCATTTGTGTTCAACCTTGTGTTCTGCGCGACGGCGGCGACAATCGTATCCGGGTCCATGGCGGAACGGACTAAGTTCAGCGCGTACTGCATTTACAGCGCGATCATCAGTTTGCTTGTCTACCCGATTGAGGCGGGCTGGGTTTGGAATCCCGATGGGTGGCTGGCGAAAATGGGCTTCATTGATTTCGCGGGTTCCGCCGCGATTCATATGGTCGGCGGCGTTACGGCGTTTGTCGGCGCGGCAATACTCGGACCGCGTATCGGGAAGTATGCCATTGATAAGAAGAGCGGCAAAAAGGTAGCCAAGGCCATACCCGGACACAGCATTACGCTCGCGGCGCTCGGCTGCTTTATCCTCTGGTTTGGCTGGTACGGTTTTAACGGCGCGGCGGCGACTGACAAACATCAGCTCGCGCTCATCTTCACCAACACCACGCTCGCCCCCGGTTTCGCGACGGTAGTCACTATGCTGTTCACGTGGATTAAGAATGGTAAGCCGGATGTGTCTATGTCGCTTAACGGCGCGCTTGCCGGACTGGTTGCCATTACAGCGCCGTGCGCGAACGTTGACCCGCTCGGCGCGATTATCATCGGCGTAGTGGCGGGAGTTCTGGTAGTTCTCGCTGTTGAGGTCATTGACCAGAAGATTAAGGTTGACGATCCTGTCGGCGCGGTTGCCGTACACGGCGTGAACGGAATTTGGGGCGCGCTTGCCGCCGGATTATTCGCCACAGACGGCGGACTGTTCTACGGCGGCGGACTCCACCAATTGGGGGTTCAGGCGCTCGGCGTTATCGCTATCGCCGCGTGGACCGCGGTGACAATGACCATTGTGTTCCTGATTATTAAGAAAACCAATGGTTTGCGTGTTAGCGCGGAAGAGGAAATTATGGGTCTTGACCTGCCGGAACACGGGTTGCCCAGCAGTTATGCCGGATTCCTGTTTTCACCCGAGGCGATTGAGAACAGTGTCGTGCTTGACGACGGGAAATCTCCGTCGGCTCCGGTCGAGGTTGAGGTTGTTCACAAACCGCGCCCGAGCGTTGATACGGGCGACGTGAAATTCACCAAAATTGACATTATCGCCCGTCCCAGCAAACTTGAAGATCTCAAAGTCGCAATGAACGGCATCGGCATAACCGGTATGACCGTAACTAACGTAATGGGCTACGGTATGCAGAAGGGGAATCAGGCTCACTATCGCGGTGTTGAAATCGACGTCACTTTCCTGCCGAAAGTCAAGTTGGAAGTTGTCGTTTGCAAAGTTCCCGTCCGCACGGTTATCGATACCGCTAAAAAGGTCCTGCAAACCGGAAGCATCGGCGACGGTAAGATTTTCGTCCACGATGTAGAGAATGTGGTCAAGGTTCGCACCGGCGAAGAGGGATACGACGCGCTTCAAGACGTTGAGTAAATAGTTTTTCCTATTCTGAGATATACGATGTCCCTGTTGTTATGACGACGTGTCCGGTCGTGTATTTTCAGTCCGCACAAGGCTGATTAACAGGCTAACAGGCGAGGAAGAATCCGATCTGAATCTGAGCGCAAGACAGGCGAGGGATTTCGGCGAACGGCATAAAGCGGAGGTTTTCGCGCTATTGCCGCCGCCAAATCCCTCTGTTTTGCGCGAAAGTGTTGATAGCTCGCCGCAAATTATACGCCAAGGACATCGGCGATTGCCCGCCGCTTACTCGTTCTTGCGTGCGGTAACGGAATTGTTTGAACCCTAAAACAATTTTTGCCGTTCCAATTGAGACAAAATCGTCTGCGGATCAGAATTTTTTGATGAGATGAAAAAAAGTGCTTGACAAGCTGCTTGCGGTGTGTTAAAATAACTTCCGTTGACGGTTCAGGAGCAATTCGGGAGCATAGCTCAGCCGGTTAGAGCGCCTGCCTTACAAGCAGGAGGTCACAGGTTCGAGCCCTGTTGTTCCCACCAACGCGGAGAAATGCGGTAGTACGCGGCCCAGTAGTTCAGTTGGTTAGAACGCCAGCCTGTCACGCTGGAGGTCGACGGTTCGAGCCCGTTCTGGGTCGCCACCGGTTCCATTCTCCGTGTCGCCTCTGTAGCTCAGTCGGTAGAGCAGAGGACTGAAAATCCTCGTGTCGTTGGTTCGATTCCGACCGGAGGCACCAAGGTTTGAATTCCGGTATGGCGCGTTCCGGAAACGCGTTCCGCTCTTTAATACTGAGTGATTGGAGTTCAAATCTTTTCGCGGGCGTAGCTCATCCGGTAGAGCGCCACCTTGCCAAGGTGGAGGTAGCGAGTTCGAGCCTCGTCGCCCGCTCCATAAAAACTATCGAAATCACGGATGGAATGAATCGTCAAGGGTTCCCTGTGCGCAGAAGCATTTACTTTTAAGAAGTGGATAGTTCAGTATAATCAAGCAGGGAGAGAGATAGAAATGAAAATACAAAGAATGACAGAAACGCGGGCGAGGCGCAAGATCCGCGGCGGCAATGCGGATACTTACGGCACAACCCGGTAACGATTATTGTTATCCGGCAGCTTGTAACATCTAAAAGAGAAAACAATTGGAAATGTCTCGTAAAGCTTTGTATGAGCGGACAAAAGCAGTACTGTTCCGTAACAAATCGGTCAATTTTGTTGCTATGGCGGTGTCGAGTCTCTTTTGTAAGGGGATCGGCGGGAAAAAATTTGCCGCAGTAGAACCCAAATTCGACCGGAAAGGTTAAAATTATGGGTAGTGGGCTAAATGTGTTGATTATGGCTACGGAACACTTGTGTTTATTGGACTCGCAGATTGCCATCAACACATTTAGTCCACTACCGATGTTCGGCATTAAGAATGATTGTACCATAAGAATATGTTACGGAGGTGTTGTTTATGTTTAATGAGCCAAAGTTCTCCCTGATTGCCGGGATAGCCGCG